>NZ_JBRIIQ010000039.1:0-35485 GCF_052976905.1 Glaciimonas sp. GG7
CTCCGACTCAGTAGTTCTATGCCGAGTACCACGGACAAGCACGAATCGATGCAAACGTGACCATATCCGCTCGGTGATCTTGTTGGCTTTGCTATTGCTGGAGGCCGTCTTAGCGATTCTGTTGATTGCCACTATCTGGTTTGCTGTGAGCAAGGGTTTGCTGCCGCTCAAAAAAATGCAAACGGATTTAAATTTGCGTAGCCATGATGATTTGTCCGCATTAGCAGAAGACAACGTCCCGCTCGAACTTGGCCCCGTGGTGACCGCCCTTAACGGTCTGCTGAGTAAGCTCCAGATTGGTGCCAAGAAACAGCAGTATTTTCTGGCCAATGTTGCCCACCAGTTGCGCACGCCGTTAGCGGGATTCAGAACGCAACTTGAATGGCTGCTGCAAAAGCACGCTGACGATCCAGAAACCGCGCACTCGATCAAACTCATGGCATCCTCAACCGAGCGCATGATACGTCAGACTAATCAGCTGCTGGCCTTGGCGCGGGCCGAGCCGACCAAGTTTGAAAAAGAGCGTCTGGAAGTGGTTGAATTGAACAAACTGGTTGAAGAATCGATTCAGCATTTCGTTGAAGAGGCCGATAAAAAGGCGATCGATCTTGGTTTTAATCTGCATACAACCCGCGTCATGGGTGATCAATTTTTGTTGCGCGATCTGATCGATAACCTGATCGATAATGCGATTCGCTACTCGCCACCCAACGGCAGGGTCACCGTGCATGCGATGCAGGGTGCGGATGGCGGGATTTTTTCGGTAGAAGATTCCGGGCCGGGGATCGCCGCAGCGGACCAGGAGTTAATTTTTAATCGCTTTTATCGGGTCGATGACAATATTGCCGGCAATGGGCTGGGGCTGGCAATTGTGCGCGACATCACGAACGATCACGGTGCCAGAATTACGGTTGAACCCGCAGCGACCGGCGGCACGATATTCTCGGTGTATTTCCCCTTCCCCATTCTTGGAACGGCTACCAAATTACGCTAGACATTTTCTTCATGGAAACCCTGTTTGTCAGGGTTTTGTCAGGTTTTCTTCAGGTTGTTGACAGAATCAATCGGTAAGCTGTTGTTGTCCCTTCATGGGATCGCAGGCAGCTACCTTCGTCGGACTGCTTGCGCCATATTCCTTACTGGCGCACCGTTTTGATGACATCCTCCCTCCGCCGTATTTTTAGCTGCGTATTACTAACGTTGACTGCGACCACGCTATTTTCTGCCAGTGCGCAGGATGCATTAGTGCCGTGTCGGCGCTTTTTGCATCAGATCGAATGCGTGGCAGTACCGCTGGCAACGCCCGTTGATGACGCGCAAGCAAAGCAATTCGATGCGCCATTACATCCGACAGCAAAAGTGTATCTCTCGCGACCCGGCACGATGGCCCCCAAGCAAAAGTCGGATATTTTTCTCGATGGAAAATGGATCGGCAGTCTCGCGCCGATGACTTATCTTGTGATCGAAACCGCTCCCGGCACGCATATCTTGGGCGCGAGCGGACAAGCGAATGCGAATAGTGCATTAACGATGACGCTTGAGGTTGACAAAAATACCTACGTTCAAGAGCAGCTATATCAGCTTTTCAATACCGAAAAAATCACCTTCAAAGTTGTTGATACGCAAACCGGGCAGGCTGACGTACTGAAATCGCGATTGATCAGCAAGCTGATTTCAGCTGGCATTAATTCTCATCATCCCTAAGTTACCGATACAACGATTTTTTACTAAAGTCCCATCATGCAAAAGACTATCCCGCAATCGAAAAAACCTGTGTTTGTCATCTTCATCGCTATTCTTGTCGGTGTTGGTATTGCCTGGACAGTGGCAGTCGGCATTGGCAGAAGCCTTGCGCACGCTGCGCAATTAAGCGCTAAGCCGACACCAGGTTTGATTCAAAACGGTGGGCAATTATCCATTCCTTTACATTCTCCCTTCCGAGACCGCGTGACTGTGCAGGCGGTGGAATCACTCGATTTCGACCATGCACTGGAGTTGCCCGGACAAATAGAAGCGATGCCATCGCGCACGGTGAATATCGTCCCGCCAGTTGCCGGTAAAGTCCTGGAATTAAAAGTCGGACTAGGCGATCACGTTAAAAAAGGCGAGCTTTTGCTGGTGCTGACGTCGGGCGATTTTGCGCAAGCCACGGCGGACCAACAGAAGGCGCGCGATACTTTGCAACTGACGACGAGAGTGCTGGAGCGGCAGCGCGGTGTGCAAGAAGCGGGCGCAGGAGCGACGAAAGATTTGGAGCAGGCGGAAAGTGCGCATAGTCAGGCGCAGTCGGAGTTTGCACGTGCTGATTCACGGCTCAAATCGTTGGGGGCTATTGGCGATGTCGTCGCAGGTAGCAATGGCAGTCGGCTCAATATCGTTGCACCTGGCTCAGGCAGTATTACCGCGTTGTCGGTCGGCGTTGGCCAGAGCCTCAACGATCCTACCGCTGTCTTGATGACGATTGCGAATTTGGACAACGTCTGGGTCACCGCTTACGCGCCGGAAAATATGTTGACATCGATTAAAAAAGACCAGGCCGTGTCTATTCATTTGCCTTCCTATCCCGCTGCAAAATTCGACGGCAAGGTTGCTTTTATCAGCGACGTTTTGCAGCCCGATACACGGCGTGCGCAGGTACGAATAAACATGCCTAACGCTGATGGAAAGTTGAAACCGAATATGTTTGCGACAGTGTCGTTTACGATCGCGCAAGCATCCGCGCCGGTGGTCCCGTCATCAGCGTTACTGATGAATAACGACGACATAACTGTATTTGTAGAAGTCACACCGTGGTCTTTTGTAAGGCGCAAAGTTGAGCTGGGCAGCGAGGAAAATGGCATGGTCCGTATTCGAACTGGTCTCAAAGTAGGCGAGCGTGTGGTGACCAAGGGCGGAGTACTGCTCAATGATTAATAACGTTGTTCGCTATTGCCTGCAAAAGCGTTATGCAGTGATTCTGGTGACGATATTGGTGGCGTTGTTTGGCTATTATTCTTGGACCCGGATGGCGGTTGAGGCATATCCGGAACTGTCGGATGTTTCGGCTCAGGTCACTACCCAAGCGCCGGGTCTGGCTGCGGAAGAAATTGAGCAGCAAATCACGATTCCGCTGGAGCGCCAATTAAGCGGCACGCCGGGTCTGGTGCATATGCGCTCGTCGAGTACGTTTGGTTTGTCGCTGATCACGCTCACGTTTAAAGACGGCGCAGAGGATTATTGGGAGCGTCAACGGGTGACCGAGCGCATCGCGCTGGCAACGCTGCCTGCAGGAATTACGCCGAGCCTCGATTCTGTCAGCGGTCCTTCCGGTGAAATTTATCGTTATACGCTGGAGTCCGATAACAAAAATTTACTGGAATTGTCTGAGATTCAGCGCTGGGTTGTGATACCGGAGTTACGGCAGATTCCAGGGATTGCCGACGTTGGTAATTTCGGCGGGTTGACGATGGAATATCAACTTGAGGTTGATCAGGATCAATTGCAGCGATTTGGTGTGTCACTCTCGGACGTCACCACTGCCATTAACAATAACAATGGCAATGCCGGCGGCAGTCGGATTGCACGTGGTGAGCAAGGCTATATTGTGCGCGGCATTGGTATGATGCGTAGCTTGTCGGATTTGGGCAATGTCGTCGTTAAGCAAGTCGGTGGTGTACCGGTACTGGTGCGCGATCTCGGCAAGCTGCAATACAGTCATCAAGAACGTCAAGGCATTCTCGGCAAGGATAATAATCCTGACACGATCGAAGGCATTGTTAAATTATTGAAGTATCAAAATGCCTCTGAAGTGATCAAGGATGTGCACGCCAAAGTAGCGCAATTACAAAAAAAATTAGCACCGCAAGGCGTGAGGATCGTTCCCTATATTGATCGTGACGAATTGATTCAACTGACCGTACACAAGGTCAGTCACACGGTGATTGAAGGGATCGGTCTGGTCTGTATTGTGTTGATTCTTTTTCTGGGCAGTCCGCGTAGCGCATTGGTTGCAGCGGTGACGATTCCGTTAGCCCTGGTAGCAGTATTCATCATGATGTATTTGACCAAAATGCCGGCGAATTTGTTTTCGTTGGGCGCGATTGATTTCGGGATTATTGTTGACGGAGCGATTGTGGTCACGGAGGCTATTTTGCGGCGACGCGAAGCTAAGCCGACCGAAGAATTAAGCGAGGCAGAAGTACGGTCTGCAACCACTGAAGTTATCAAACCGATTTTCTTTGCGACGCTCATTATCATCGCTGCATATTTACCCTTATTTGCGTTTGAACGGGCCGAAGGAAAATTGTTGTCGCCGATGGCGTTCACGGTTAGTTATGCGTTGATTGGTGCACTGCTGTGCAGCATCGTTTTAGTACCGGGTCTGGCGTATATGGCGCTACGTAAGCCGCGCCGGATTTTTCACAACAAGCCGCTTGAGTGGCTCAGCGCAGGCTATCGTAATACGTTGGGGAGCTTACTCAATAAGCCATCAATTGCTTATGGTATCGGCGCGCTGGCGCTGGTGGGTGTCATTGTGCTGGGTGCGGCGACCGGGCGTGAATTTATGCCGCAGTTGGATGAGGGAACACTATGGTTGCAAGTACAAATGCCGTCTGGTTTATCGCTAGAAAAAGGGAGTGAAATGGCGGCGGAATTGCGTCATACACTGCTGTCGTTTCCAGAGGTTGCCTATGCGGTGACACAGCTTGGCCGCAGCGACGACGGAACCGATCCGTGGACGCCATCGCATATGGAAGTGCCGGTTGGATTGAAGCCTTATAACACTTGGCCGGACGGTGAAAATAAGGCGAACTTTGTACACCGTTTAAATGAAAAATTGGCGCAGTTGCCGGGGTTTTCGATCGGAATTAGTCAGCCGATTAGCGATGGTGTCAATGATGCTGTGGGCGGCGCGCATAGTCCGTTGGTGATTCGTATATATGGAGATGATTTTAAAGAATTGCGTCGCATCGGCAATGACATCGTTACTGTGCTCAATGGGGTAAAGGGTAGCACTGATGTATCGATTTTTCAGGAGCCGCCGGTGCCGCAAATCGTGATTGATATTGATCGCGCAGCAGCGGCGCGTCTGGGGATCAATATTGTGGATATTTCTAACTTGATTCAGACCGGAATCGGCGGTGCGCCGGTCACACAGATGTACGTCGCTGATCGTACTTATAACGTGACGGTACGCTTTCCTAAAAGTAGTCGTAGCGGGGAGGAGGCGTTGGGCAATTTGTTGTTGACAGCGCCTGGCGGGGCGCGGATTCCATTATCGCAATTAGCGCATATCCGGGCGGGGACTGGAGAGAGCACGATTACGCACGAGAGTACGCATCGCCAGCTCACCGTGCGGCTTGATTATGCCGATCGCGATTTGCTGTCGTATTACGAAGAAGCGCAGGCGACGGTGGCGCAAAAAGTCCAGTTTGATCATGCTAAATATCGACTGGAATGGGCGGGGCAGTTTGAGAACCAAGAGCGGGCACAGGCGCGCTTGATGGTCGTGTTGGGGCTGGTTGTGAGTTTGATGGCGATTATTTTGTATGCCGGATTTGGCAAGCTGCGCCAGGCGCTGTTGATCTTGGGCGTAGTTCCGCTGGCGGCGCTGGGTGGATTAATTGCGCTGCAAGTGACTGGCAATACGATTAACGTGGCCACCGGCGTAGGTTTTATCGCGTTGTTTGGTGTGGCGGTGCAAAACGGCATCATCATGGTCTCGAATATTAACCGCGTGCGGCAACAGGGCGTGGCGTTGATGGAGGCGGTGCTGGCGGGTGCGTTTGAACGCTTCCGTCCGGTTTTAATGACGGCAACGGTGGCTTCAGTCGGGATGTTACCAGCGGCACTGGCGACCGGAGTTGGTACGGATGTGCAGCGCGGTTTGGCCACAGTGGTGGTCGGAGGGTTAATCGTGGCAACGTTACTGACGCTATTTATTTTGCCGACATTTTATTTTGCATTGGAGCGCTGGATAGAACGCCGTAAAGGTATCAGTACACCGCCAGATGGGCGTTAGTCGTTATAAAAACGCAGACCCGAAAGTGCGCTGCTCCACCATATCGGTGGGAGATTGAATAGGTTAAAACATGCAGAAATTTATAATGCGTTCTTTAGTTTTTCCGCCAATGTTAACGGTTGCGTTGGCGTTATCCGGCTGTGCGGTTGGCCCGGATTTTAAACAGCCCGATGTGCCATCGGTGCAGGGTTATAGCAAAACGCCACTGCCAGCCAGAACAGTTTCTGTCGAGATCGCTGAGGGCGGTGTTGCACAGCAATTTGTTGCTGGCATGGATATTCCGGCGCAGTGGTGGACGCTGTTTCAATCAGCACCATTGAATGCAGTGATTGAACAGGCGCTCAAGGCTAGCCCTGATTTGGCGTCGGCGCGGGCGGCTTTGCGCGCTGCCCAAGAACAGGTCGCAGTCCAGCGGGGTTCTTTTTCTCCGGTAGTAGACACCAGCTTGACGCCGACGCGTCAAAAAGTGGCGACGACGCCGCTCCAGTCGGAGACGCCGGTGTTTAATCTGCATACCGCTCAAGTCAGCGTGTCTTATGCCCCGGATGTGTTTGGCGGCAATCGGCGTCAGCTCGAAAATGTGCAGGCGCAGGCAAGTCAGCAGCGCTTTCAATTGGAGGCGGCTTATTTGACGCTCACTTCGAACGTTGTGGCGGCGGCAGTACAAGAGGCGTCGTTACGGGCCCAATTGGGGGCAACCGATGAAGTGATTCGGGTGCAGACAAAATTGTTGGATTTATTGCAGCGTCAATACAAATTGGGCGACGTGGCGCAGGCTGACGTTGCTACGCAAGAGGCGGTGTTGGCCCAGACGCAGGCTACGCTACCGTCGCTGCAAAACGCGCTATCGCAGCAGCGCAACCGATTGACGGCGCTGGCGGGACGTTTTCCAAGCGACGAGTTAGATGAAAAATTTACTTTGTCAGCCTTAAGTTTGCCGGAGCAATTGCCAGTAAGTTTGCCGTCCCGTCTGGTGCAACAGAGGCCTGACGTACGTGCCGCGCAGGAGCAATTGCACGCCGCATCGGCTGAGGTGGGCGTGGCGATGGCGAATATGCTGCCGCAAATTACCTTGAGCGCGAATATCGGTAGTGCTGCTACAACGCTGGGTAACTTATTCTCGGGCGGGACCGGATTTTGGGGGTTAGTGGGCGGACTGACGCAGCCGTTGTTTGCAGGCGGTACGTTATTGCATAAGAAGCGTGCGTCGGAGGCTTTGCTGGAACAAGCTTCTGCGCAATATCGGAGCACGATCATTCTGGCGTTTCAAAACGTTGCCGATAGCTTGCGTGCATTGCAATTTGATGCCGAAACGCTGAGGGCGCAATCCCTGGCGGAGCGTGCTGCGGCACGTAGTCTGGATATTTCGCGTAAATCGGTGCTATTGGGCGCAAGTAGTCCACAGACGCTGCTGACTGCGCAACTGACTTATCAACAAGCGGTGATCAATCTGGCTCAGGCGCGGGCGGCGCGTTTTGCGGATACGGCGGCGTTGTTTCAGGCGTTGGGTGGTGGGTGGTGGAATCGTTCGGACGATGCAGATGAGACATTGGCAATTAACGCCATGCAGTAGTCATGGAGCGATTCATCGAGATCAGTCGATTTTATCCGTTGCAAGCCGCTACTCCTTATCGTATTGGATAAATTTTCTGGTATCATCGGCAAATATGTCCGCTAAGAAAGTGGATTAATTAACATCTGTAAGAGCGAGAGAGGCATCCTGGTTATGACACCGCGAACTACCACCACAATCTGTGCATAACGCTGGTCGAGGTCTTTTTCAGTAAAAAGCGCGGCTGGTCCGCGCTTTTTTACGTCCGCATTTTTGTCTTGGCTTTTAGTATTTTTATTAACTTATTTTAATTCGGCATCGTAAGAGCGCGATGGCCGACAGAGGACGCAATATGGTTACAGTCACACTTCCCGATGGTTCGCAGCGGCAATTCGATGCGCCACTGACAGTCGCCCAAGTCGCCGCCAGCATCGGTGCTGGTCTGGCCAAAGCCGCATTAGCTGGTAAGGTCGATGGCGCGGTGGTTGATACTTCGTATCTGATCGAACGCGACGTGGCGCTGGCAATTATTACCGACAAAGATCCTGAAGGCCTGGACGTCATTCGCCATTCAACCGCGCATTTGCTGGCCTATGCTGTCAAAGAGTTGTTCCCGGAGGCGCAAGTCACCATCGGACCGGTGATTGAAAACGGTTTTTATTATGACTTTGCCTACAAGCGCCCCTTTACCCCGGACGATCTTGTCATTATTGAAAAGAAAATGGCGGAGCTGGCTAAAAAAGACGAGCCAGTGACACGCAAAGTGTTGCCGCGGGACGAAGCGGTCGCTTACTTCAAATCGATAGGCGAGGCGTATAAGGCTGAGATCATTGAGTCGATTCCGGCGGATCAGGATGTTTCTTTGTATACCGAGGGCAGTTTTACCGATCTTTGCCGCGGGCCGCACGTTCCCTCAACCGGCAAGTTGAAAGTATTCAAGCTGATGAAGTTGGCGGGTGCTTACTGGCGTGGCGATGCAAAGAACGAAATGTTGCAGCGCGTCTACGGTACTGCCTGGGTAAAAAAAGAAGATCAGGAAAACTACTTGCACATGCTGGAAGAGGCGGAGAAGCGTGATCATCGTAAATTAGGCCGCGCTTTGGACTTGTTTCATATGCAAGAAGAAGCGCCGGGTTTGATTTTCTGGCATCCGAAAGGCTGGACTATCTGGCAGCAAGTTGAGCAGTTTATGCGCTCCGTGTATCAAGATAATGGTTATCAGGAAGTGAAAGCGCCGCAGATTTTGGATCGCTCGTTGTGGGAGCGGACCGGGCACTGGGAAAATTATCGCGACAATATGTTCACGACCGAATCGGAAAATCGCAGCTATGCGTTAAAGCCGATGAATTGCCCAGGCCACGTTGAGATTTTTAATGCTTCTTTGCATAGTTATCGTGATTTGCCATTGCGCTTTGGTGAGTTTGGTCAATGCCATCGCAATGAACCGTCCGGTGCGTTGCACGGGATGATGCGGGTGCGCGGTTTTACGCAGGATGACGGGCATATTTTTTGTACTGAAGAGCAGGTGCAGAGTGAGGTTGCGGCCTTCGATAAAGTGGTGCGATCGGTTTATGATTGTTTCGGCTTCACTGATGTTGCCGTCAAACTGGCTTTGCGTCCTGAAAAGCGGGTTGGTGAAGATGATGTCTGGGATACGGCTGAAAACGCCTTGCGCGATGCCTTGCGCGCTTCTGGTACAGCTTGGGAAGAATTGCCGGGCGAGGGCGCATTTTATGGTCCGAAGATTGAATACCATCTGAAGGATTCGATCGGTCGTTCGTGGCAATGCGGGACGATGCAAGTCGATTTCTCGATGCCCGGTCGGCTGGGCGCTGAATATGTCACAGAAGACAATGGCCGCAAAGTGCCGGTGATGTTGCATAGGGCAATTGTTGGTTCTTTGGAACGTTTCATCGGTATTTTGATTGAAAATCATGCCGGTGCGATGCCGTTGTGGCTGGCACCGGTGCAAGTTGTGATTTTGAATATCTCGGACGCGCAATCCGAATACGTCAAAAATGTTGCTCAAATGCTGAAAAAGCAAGGGTTCAGGGTAGACGTAGATTTGCGTAACGAGAAGATTACCTATAAAATACGCCAGCATTCTTTGCAAAAACCGCCTTATATCCTAGTAGTTGGGGATAAAGAGCGTGATGCAAATACAGTGGCCGTGCGTGCGCGGGGCAATATCGATTTAGGTGTCATGTCAATTGACACATTGGTGGAGCGCCTCAAAACTGAGGTTGAAACCAAAGCCTGAACGAGAAAGCCTGAGCGTGGGAGCACGGCTTATTCATTTGATTTTTAAAGGAAACTGCAATAGCTACGGACAAGTCACATCGCATAAATGGTGAAGTAACAGCGCCTGAATTGCGTTTAAGCGGGGTCGAAAACGAGCCACTAGGTATCGTTTCTCTGGCGGAAGCCTTTCGTTTGGCTGAAGAGGCAAACGTAGATCTGGTGGAAATCGCACCGACTGCACAGCCTCCTGTTGCGCGTCTGATGGACTACGGTAAATTTAAATACCAGGAACAGAAGAAAGCGCACGAAGCCAAATTGAAGCAGAAGGTTATTTTGGTCAAGGAAGTTAAATTCCGTCCAGGTACCGATGATGGCGATTACGGCATCAAACTGCGTAACTTGACTAAGTTTCTGGAAGACGGCGACAAGACTAAGATTACATTACGTTTTCGTGGTCGTGAAATGGCTCACCAGGACATCGGCGTGCGTATGCTGGAACGTCTGAAAGCTGATTTGGAGCCGTTTGGTCAAGTCGAGCAGTGGCCTAAGATGGAAGGGCGTCAAATGATCATGATCATTGGCCCTAAAAAGAAGAAGTAAATAATTTGTGGCAAAGTGCAGAATTTTTGCACTTTAGTCCGAAAGCAGCAGACTTGATTCTGCTGCAAAATCTGGTCGTGGCAGTCGGGCGGTCAGGTTTAAACAAGTGAGAGTAGGCATCCAAGTGCAGCGTATCGTTGCCACCTGCAATCATGTTAAAAGAGGAGCTGTCCTCAAGGACAGATAGAATCATGCCAAAAATGAAAACGAAAAGCGGTGCTAAAAAGCGCTTTCGCGTTCGTCCGGGTGGAACTGTTAAACGCGGTCAAGCGTTTAAACGTCACATCCTGACCAAAAAAACCACTAAAACCAAGCGTCAATTGCGCGGTTCAGTTGGTGTCCACGATACGAACATGGTGTCCGTTCGTGCAATGTTGCCAAACGGCTAACCTCACACTATTAAGGAGTTACTATGCCTAGAGTAAAACGTGGGGTTACAGCTCGTGCCCGTCATAAAAAAGTATTAGCGCTTGCCAAGGGTTACCGTGGTCGCCGCAGTAAAGTCTACCGTGTTGCCAAGCAAGCAGTTATGCGCGCTGGTCAATACGCATACCGCGATCGCCGCAACAAGAAGCGCGTCTTCCGTGCATTGTGGATTGCGCGTATCAACGCTGCTTCCCGTGAGCATGGCGTGACATACAGCGTATTCATGAACGGTCTGAAACGTGCTTCTATCGAACTGGACCGTAAAGTCCTGGCCGATATGGCAGTGATGGACAAGCCAGCATTTGCTGCGATTGTCAATCAAGTTAAAGCCATCATCGCTGCGTAAGTGATGTTGTAGTTTTGCTTAAAACTGCTGAGTAATCAGTAGTTAGCAATCCAGAGCGGGGCAGAGGTCAAGACCTTATGCCCCGTTTGTGTTTTTAAATGCTAATTTGTTTTGAGTAAGTCCGCGTCACTATTTATACGTCGTTGCCTCCTCGTGCCGTACAGTTGTCTGCGTCGGGGCGTCTAGTCTAAACAGTCATGCCGTCTTAGTTATTTATAGATGCCGTCGGAGCAGGAAAACTGCATGAACTCCCTAGAACAACTTGTAACGCAAGCCCAGGCTGATTTTGTCGCCGCGATCGACGCGGCTGCGCTGGAAAATGCGAAAGCCAAATATCTTGGCAAGACCGGTCAGATCACTGAACAGATGAAGGCGCTGGGTAAACTAGCGCCTGAAGAGCGCAAAGTCCAGGGTGCTGTGATCAATGTCGCCAAGCAGCAAATCGAGAGTGCGCTCAATGCGCGCCGTGATGCGTTGGCAGACGCACAGATGCAAGCCCGTCTCAATGAAGAGGCGATCGACGTGACGCTTCCCGGTCGCGGACGTAGTGTTGGCGGTATCCATCCCGTGATGCGGACCTGGCAGCGGGTTGAAGAGATTTTCCGTTCGATTGGTTTTGACGTGGCCAACGGCCCGGAGATCGAAACTGACTGGACCAATTTCACCGCATTGAATAGCCCGGAAAATCATCCTGCGCGTTCGATGCAGGATACCTTCTACATTGAAGGTAATGACACGCAAGGCAAGCCATTATTGCTGCGTACACACACCAGCCCGATGCAAGTGCGCTATGCGCGAATGAACAAGCCGCCGATCAAAGTGATCGCGCCGGGCCGCACATACCGTGTCGATAGTGATGCCACGCATTCGCCGATGTTTCATCAGGTTGAAGGTTTGTGGATTGCAGAGGACATCAGCTTTGCAGATCTGAAGGGCGTGTATTTAAATTTCGTTAAAGCGTTTTTCGAAACCGACGATTTGCAAGTCCGTTTCCGCCCGTCTTACTTCCCATTTACCGAGCCCTCCGCCGAGATCGACATAGCATTTGGTAGCGGACCACTCAAAGGTCGGTGGCTGGAAGTCTCAGGTGCCGGTCAGGTTCATCCAAGTGTGGTGCGCAATATGGGTCTCGATCCTGAGCAATATATTGGCTTTGCGTTTGGCTCCGGCCTTGAGCGCCTGACCATGTTGCGCTACGGGATCAACGATTTACGCCTCTTTTACGAAGGCGATTTACGCTTCTTGAAGCAATTTAATTAAGGCTATCTCTACAAACTATTGCAGGACGAATCTCACATGGGCTGGTTCGCGATAGTTGTAGAGCCCTTAAAAGAACTGGTCACCCAAGATGTTTCAGAATATGCCTCGCCCATGCGGCGATCAAGGTGATCCGTGTCTTCCATGATTAAAGGTTTTTGAAGGTTTTATCTATGCAATTCTCTGAAAGCTGGCTGCGTACCATGGTCGATCCGAAGATGACTTCGGACGAACTATCCCATTTACTGACAATGTCCGGCCTTGAAGTCGAAGAGGTCGCACCAGTTGCACCGCCGTTCACGGATATCGTGGTCGGTCATGTGCTTGAGATCGTCAAGCATCCAAATGCTGACCGTCTCAATGTTTGTCAGGTCGACGTTGGTACGGGGACAAACTTAACGATCGTTTGCGGCGCATCTAACGTGCGTCCTGGTCTTAAAGTCCCCTGCGCGAAGGCGGGCGCTATGCTACCGCCCGGTGCCGACGGCAAGCCTTTTGAAATCAAGGTAGGAGAGTTGCGTGGCGTTGAGTCGCACGGCATGCTCTGCTCCGCACGAGAATTAAAGCTGTCCGAAGAAAACGACGGCTTGCTTGAACTGCCCGATGCGGCACCAGTCGGCATGAACTTCCGTGATTACTATCAGTTAAATGATCTGAAGTTCACCATCAAACTGACGCCAAACAAAGCCGACTGCCTATCAGTATTAGGCGTAGCGCGAGAAGTCTCGGCATTAACTGGTACGCCGCTCATGCAGCCGGTATATCCAACGATAAGCGCAAATATTTCAGAGGTATTGCCAGTCGCTATTTCTGCACCCGATTTATGCGGCCGTTTTTCCGGCCGGATTATTCGTGGTCTCAACGCCCGGGCCGCGACGCCGTTATGGATGAAGCAGCGTTTGGAGCGTAGCGGTCAGCGTTCGATTTCGGCACTGGTGGATATCTCCAACTATGTGATGCTGGAGTTAGGGCGACCGTCTCACGTATTTGATCTCGATAAAATTCACGGCAGTCTTGATGTGCGCTGGGGTAAGTCGGGCGAGTCACTCAAACTCTTGAACGGCAATACCGTCAACGTCGATGAGTGGATAGGCGTGATTGCGGATGAGCAACAGATTGAATCTCTGGCAGGGATCATGGGCGGCGATGCCACCGCCGTCAATCTGGATACGCAAAATATTTATCTGGAAGCGGCGTTTTGGTTTCCGCAAGCGATTCAAGGGCGGGCCCGTCGCTTTAACTTTTCGACCGATGCCGCCCATCGCTTTGAGCGTGGCGTTGATTTTGCCACTACGGTTGAACATCTTGAGCGCATAACGGCGCTATTGATTGAGATTTGCGGCAACGCAGACACCAAAATTGGCCCTGTCGACGACCAGCAAGTGAATTTGCCATTGCGTCCGGCGGTCACCGTGCGCACTGCACGGGCCGTCAAAGTGATTGGCGTGCCATTGTCGGATGTGCAGATTGCCGATATTTTTACGCGCCTGGGTTTGGCGTTTTCGCAAGAGCCTGGTGTGTTTCGGGTGACACCGCCGTCCTACCGTTTCGATATCGAAATTGAAGAAGATTTGATCGAAGAAATCGTGCGTGTCTATGGCTTTGAAAACATTCCGGCATTGCCGCCAGTGGCTCCTAATTCGATGTTTATCGAACCGGAAAATACCCGCTCTCTGTTCGCCATCAGCCACAAACTCGCAGCCTTAGATTATCAGGAAGTGATTAATTTCAGTTTCGTCGAAGAGGCTTGGGAAGTTGATTTTGCTGCCAATCTGCAACCGATCAAATTACTCAATCCTATCGCCAGCCAGATGAGCGTCATGCGTTCATCATTGGTCGGCAGTCTGGTGGCAAACGTCAAATACAACCTGAATCGCAAGGTTAGCCGTGTGCGCATATTTGAGTCCGGCACAGTGTTTTCGCGCAATCCTAATGTTCAGGACGGGCCGCTGTCAGTGGCTGGTTTTGATCAGCCTAAGCACGTGGCTGGCTTGGCCTACGGTCCTTTTGCTGAAGAGCAATGGGGGCAACCGAGCCGTGCAGTCGACTTCTTTGATGTTAAAGCAGACCTTGAAGCATTGTTTGCGCCGACAATATTACGCTTTGACAAAATAGAGCATCCCGCTTTGCATCCGGGCCGGGCAGCGCAGGTGTTGTTGAATGGCAAGGTTGTGGGCTTTATTGGCGAGTTGCATCCGCGTTTGCAGCAGAAATATGAATTGCCCCTGGCCCCGGTGGTATTCGAAGTTGAAGCAGATGCTTTGCAGCAGCGTGAAGTGCCAAAGTATGTCGAAATGTCGAAGTTTCCGGCAGCAGTACGGGATTTGGCTGTGGTCGTTAAACAAAGTATTCCGGTGCAAGATTTGCTGGATATTTTTGCTGCGGAAAAGCGTGAGAACAACGCTTGCCGAATTCTGCAAGCCTTTGTTTTATTTGATGAATATCATGGCAAGGGACTGGAAAATGACGAGAAAAGTCTTGCTTTCCGATTTACCTTGCAAGATACTGAAAACACCCTCCAAGACGATACCGTAGACGCTGCAATGGCCGCTTTGATTGCAGCGGTCACTAAAATTGATGGCGCCAAACTGCGTACCTGAAGCGATTCGTACATTGAAAAAACAAAATGTGTTGGATGAATGTTCATCTAAGAATATTCATCCAATAAGTGACATTTTCAATCAGTTAGTTGCAATATGCATAATTGTTGCGTCCACTGGATGATCTCTTGATATCTACTGAACATAACGAATCGCAAACAGGGTAACAAAATAGAATGAACGACAGAATGAACGATATGCCGGCAGTTGAGTTTGAGTCCGTTCTGGACGCCGATCTGAATCGTGCAATGCGCGAAGCGCAAGCACGTTCGCAGGCCGAAAAAGCTTTGCCGACATTGACTAAGGCAGAGTTAGCTGAACTCTTGTTTGAGCAAGTCGGCCTTAACAAACGTGAAGCCAAAGATATGGTCGAAACTTTTTTCGACGAAATGCGCGACGCGCTAGTGCGTGGCGAGGCTGTCAAATTATCCGGTTTCGGTAACTTTCAGTTACGCGACAAACCGCAACGTCCCGGTCGTAATCCTAAAACCGGTGAAGAAATTCCCATTACTGCCCGCCGCGTAGTGACATTTCATGCCAGCCAAAAGCTCAAAGGCATGGTCGATGCGACTTCTCAACAAACTTTTTCCCTGGCCCTTTAAGCTAATCCATGAATGATCGTATTAGTAAGTCTGAGGTGATCGTCTTGCCGCCGATTCCTGCAAAGCGCTATTTTACTATTGGTGAAGTGAGTGAATTGTGTGGCGTAAAGCCGCACGTTTTACGCTATTGGGAGCAGGAGTTCACACAGCTTAAGCCGGTTAAGCGGCGTGGAAATCGTCGTTATTATCAGCATCACGAAGTGTTGTTGATTCGGCGTATCCGTGAACTGTTATATGAGCAGGGCTTTACCATTAGCGGTGCACGTAACAAGCTCGATGGTCGTCTCGCGCAAGCTGAAAAAGATTCGATGGCGGCAGCAGTCGAGGCGGCCCAAAACAAAATCAATTTGATTGAAGTGCGCCATGAGCTGGAACAAATACTGGCGTTGCTGACTTTGACGCCTGAAATAAAAGTTGTTTCGGCCTCGGCCAAGTAGTCACGCTAGCGGCGGTCAATGCAAGATCGCCGCAAGTATTAAACGCTGTATTAAACGCTGCATTAACGCCCCGCGAGTAACATTGGCGCTTCGTCGCTTATTTCACAAACTGTTTGTTGTATAGACAGTCTCACACGGTTTTAACCCATCATGCTCCGCGATCCCCGCTTTCCGAATCTTTTCATCCTTAATCATCCGTTGATTCAGCACAAGCTCACGCATATGCGGAGCAAGGAAACATCGACCCGGACTTTCCGGCAATTGTTGCGCGAAATTACGCAATTAATGGGCTATGAGATTACGCGTGATTTGCCGCTCACCACGCAACGCATTAATACGCCGATCCAAAGTATGGATGCACCGGTTATCGCAGGGCGCAAGTTGGCAGTGGTGCCTGTTTTGCGGGCCGGTATCGGCATGAGTGACGGCTTGCTGGACTTGGTACCGTCGGCACGGGTTGGGCATATTGGCGTCTACCGCGATCCGACTACATTGGAACCGGTGGAATATCTGGTGCGCTTGCCGGATCTGGCCGAACGCACTTTTATCCTTTGTGACCCGATGGTGGCAACCGGTAATTCGGCCGTGTACGCGGTCAATGTGCTAAAGCAACGTGGCGTCACCGATGCGCAGATCATTTTTCTGGCGTTAGTTGCAGCTCCTGAAGGCGTGCAAGTGTTTCAGGATGCGCACCCTGGTGTGAAGTTATATGTTGCCAGTCTGGATTCGCATCTGGATGAGCATGCGTATATTGTCCCCGGTTTGGGTGATGCGGGTGACCGGATTTTTGGCACCAAATAATCGTCGACACATTAAGAAAAACGCTCGCACTCAGGTATATCCGGAGTGCGAGCGTTTTTATTTATGGAGGAGTTGCCGCAAGTAAGGTCGCATAATTGTTTAGACTAGGCGCCCCGACGCAGATAGTACGACTGTACGGCAAGGGGGGGCAACGACGTATAAACGATTAGGCGCCCTTACTTATATCGCAGCCTCGCATATAACCATATTCTCAGGCATACACTCAGTAGTACATTTATCCGCTATTGTGCAGTGGTATTTATGTGTTTCTCGCATGTTTGTCCGCTGCGCGTAATGCCTTCTCAATGTGATTCTTTACTCTGAACATCAATGACCTCTCGCGCTAATCACCATCTCGATACCTATCTGTTGCGCGTGTTGCACACTTTATTGGTGGAGAAAAGCGTTTCGCGCACTGCGATCAAGTTAGGACAATCGCAACCGACCATCAGTAACACCTTGAAGCGCTTACGCGAGTTGACTGGCGACGCGATTCTGGTCCGCGGTAAAACCGGGATGGTGGCGACCGAGCGCGGTCAGGAATTGCTGGCGCTGGCGAAGGAGGGGTTGGACATATTTGAAAAAATCGGCGCGCCTGTCGCCGCATTTGAAGCGAGTAGTACCGCGCGGGTTTTTCATGTCGGTACCCCGGATTACCTCAATGTATTACTGATCCCCTCCATCATCGAACAAGTGCGTCGTCGTGCGCCCGGTGCCAGTCTGATGGTGCATGCGCTTGATGCTGGTCTGGACTATTCGAACGCGCTGGAAACAGGTCAGCTCGATCTGGTGATAGGCAACTGGCCAGACCCGCCTGAGCATCTGCATCTGGCACAATTGTTTGAAGACGAAGTGGTGTGCATGATGCACCGCGATCATCCGGTTGCTAAAAAGGGGTTGACGCTGAAATACTATGTTGAGATGCCGCATCTGGCACCGACGCCGTATATCGAAGGGCATCGCAGCAGCATTGATGCGGCATTGGCAGAGCAGGGGTTAAAACGCAATATTCAGGTTGCTATTCCGTATTTCGCGTTGGTCCCGCATGTCTTGGCAAAGTCGGATTTGATTTTTACGACCGGTCTTCAGTTTGCTAACTATTTTGTCAAAGACTGGCCGATTCAAGTATTCCCGCTACCGTTTGAAATGCCGAAAATGCGCTTTTATATGCTCTGGCATACGCGCTCGCATGTCGCACCTGACGTAGTCTGGTTGCGCCGGTTGATTTCCGAAGTGGCCGCGGGACTGGGTATGTCGCCGACGTGAGGCGACGCTTTATTGCATTAACGCCAATTACGCATCACCATAATGAATCGATGGACGCAAGGGCATTTTGCGTGAGGTGGCACGTGCGTATTGCGGCGGCCACGGTGTGTCGGCGCGTAGTGCGTCGGCTGCATGCAGAGGCCAGTTTGGATCGCGCAACAGTTCACGCGCCAGCAATACCAGATCGGCTTGCTCGGTACGCAAAATATGCTCGGCCTGAATCGGGGCCGTGATCATGCCGACAGTGCCGCTGGCGATACCGGCTTCTTTTTTGACGCGCTCAGCAAACTGGGTCTGATAACCCGGGCCGACCGGGATTTCAGCATTGGCGGCATTGCCGCCGGTAGAGATATCGACTAAGTCAACGCCAGCCTCACGCAGCAAGCGGCTTAACGCCACCGTTTCATCCGCATTCCAGCCACCCTCAACCCAATCTGTTGCCGATACGCGTACCAGCAAAGGCAGTTCTTCAGGCCAGACCTTGCGTACTGCGGCAACCACTTCCATCACCAAGCGGGTACGGTTTTCAAAGCTGCCGCCGTATTGATCGGTGCGGATATTGCTCAGCGGTGAGAGAAATTGGTGTAACAAATAGCCGTGCGCCGCATGTATTTCAACGACCTTAAAACCGGCCTGATGGGCGCGGATTGCCGCATCGACAAACGCTTGCACAACGTCGGCAATCTGTTCGGTTGTGAGTGCTTGCGGGGTTTGATATGTGGCGTCGAATGCCAATGCGGATGGCCCGACCGTTTGCCAGCCGCCTTGGTCGAGAGAGACGCTGCCTTGCAAGGCTTCCCAAGGTCGCCACACGCTGGCTTTGCGACCGGCATGGGCCAGTTGGATGCCAGGAACTGCGCCTTGTTGCGCGATAAAACGGGTAATCCGGCTCAGCGGCGCGATGTGCGCGTCTTTCCAGATACCCAGATCCTGCGGCGAAATACGTCCATCTTCGACAATGGCAGTCGCTTCAAAAATAACTAATCCGGCACCGCCGACAGCACGACTGCCGAGATGGACTAAATGCCAATCGTTGGCAAAGCCGTCTTCTGCAGAGTATTGGCACATGGGCGCAACCGCTATCCGGTTCGGGAGCGTTACGTTGCGCAAAGTGAGTGGTGAAAATAGTTTGCTCATTTGTAATCCTATGAAATATTTACGCGCTGCCAGTATTAAATTGCAGCGCAGCAAGGCTGGCATACAGACCATTTTGGGCAACCAGTGACGCATGATTCCCGGTTTCAACGATATGGCCGTGCTCAAGCACGATGATGCGATCGGCACGTTGTACTGTAGCCAGACGGTGGGCAATGACTAAGGTGGTGCGGCCAACCATCGCCGCTTCCAGTGCGCCTTGTACGGCGCGTTCGGATTCGGCATCGAGCGCGCTGGTGGCCTCGTCGAGCAACAATAGCGGTGGATTTTTCAAGAGGGCGCGGGCGATGGCGATGCGTTGGCGCTGGCCGCCAGACAAGCGTACGCCGCGTTCGCCCAGGAACGATTGATAGCCTTCAGGAAGACGGACGATGAATTCATCGGCGGCTGCCATCGTTGCTGCAGCGATGACCTCCGCATCGGTCGCATCGACGCGACCGTAACGGATGTTTTCCATCGCATTGGCCGAAAAAATCACCGTATCTTGCGGCACGATGCCGATGGCATTACGCAAAGTATGCAAGTCGAGAAACTTGATATCGACGCCATCGAGTGTGATGCTGCCTTGTTGTGGATCGTAAAAGCGCAGCATTAATTGGAATAACGTAGTTTTTCCAGCACCGGAAGGACCGACGATGGCGATGGTTTCACCAGGTCGGATGTCGAGCGAAAAGTCGGACAGGGATGCGCTATCCGGGCGTGACGGATAGTGAAATGCGACATTTTCTAAAACCAGCGCTGCACCTTGTGCTGTGCGTGGCGGTAACTTCTCCGGCAGCAATACCGATTGGACCGGCGATTTTGCCGATAGCAATTCCAGCAGACGCTCAGTGGCGCCGGCCGCGCGTTGGGTGTCGCCCATGACTTCGGCTAATGCGCCGATAGAACCTGCTACCAAGGCTGCATACAAAATGAATTGCCCCAGTTCGCCACCGCTCATGCGGCCCTGAACCACCGCATGCGCACCCAGCCACAGAACGAATACGATCGCGCCAAACACCAGCAAAATCGCCATCATGGTCAGCAAAGAACGCGCACGGATGCGCTCCATCGCGGTCCCAAAGGCGGTTTCAATCGCACCACTAAAGCGTTTTCCCTCAATGTTTTCATGCGTGAACGCTTGCACCGTTGGCATGGCATTCAAAATTTCACCGGCAATGGCCGATGCATCGGCGACACGGTCTTGCGAGGCGCGGGAGAGTTTGCGCACACGGCGTCCGAACCAGACAATGGGAAGCACTACCAGCGCCAGCATGACGATAATGATCGAGCTCAGTTTGATGCTACTGACAAACAACATGATCAGGCCGCCTGTGAAAAGCAAGCCATTGCGCAGCGCCATCGAAATACTGGTGCCGACCAGCGCCTGGATGAGCGTGGTGTCGGTAGTGATGCGGGAGAGGACTTCGCCGGTCTTGGTGGTTTCAAAAAATTGCGGACTTTGCGTCACAACGTGTGAGTACACAGCACTGCGCAGATCGGCTGTCACACGCTCGCCTAGCCATGACACCATGTAAAAACGCCCGGCAGTAGCCACGCCTAATACACAAGCAACCCCGAACAAGGCCAGAAAATAGGCGTCGATATGGCCAGAATTCGTGATGCCGTGGCCGCCGAAGCCGAGATCGATCATTTGCCTGAATGCGTAAGGAATCGCCAACGTTGCGCCAGCGGCGACCAGTAGCGCGATACCAGCCAATACGAATTGGCGTTTGTAGGGGGACAAGTAGGGAAGTAGTCCAGCCAGCGTTGCCAGGCTGCGTTTTTGGGGTTCTTTAACTGTGGTTGTCATGTTGCTTTTGTTTCATTGCTGATTGTTTAACTTACGGTGCTGTACGATGATGCACGGTCGTTGCGCCACTTAGCGCGATGAAATATGACCCATGCGAATAACGGACTAGTCGATATCTGCTAAATTGTTGAAACACTACTAACGTAAACTAAAGCGAATCCACTAGCACTCTGTTGGACTGTAAGTTAGACAGGCTGCTAGCAGTCTGACGGACTTGCGGAATCGAAGCGAAAAATGTGCTGGGCGAGGACAGATTTTGCCGGATTCGCAGTACCAATAGCGAGCTATTGGTCAAGAAGCTGGTGAAATATGGACCGTCCAGAACATTTTGCAGCCGATTACCCGTAAATCCGACAGGCTGCTAGTGTAGTGGATGTTGCGCCGCGGCGCATAATTGTCGGCAACTCATTTACCAGCAATGCAAGTATGGCGCATACGTACAGCGCAGACAAAACATCAGTCATTCTGAATGTCCGGCGTAAATGTTCGACATTCAGATCGATCAATTGAATTTTCACCATTTTGGGAGGGCTGTTATGGCTCGAATGCAACAACCGGAACACCCGGAAAACGGCGTAGCGCAACACTATATTGAGAGTGCAATCGTGGCGCAACTGGAGGAGGGATTACTGGCACCGCAGGCTTTTACTTCGCCTAAATATCTCTACGATGTGTTGGGCTCCCGATTGTTTGCCGCGATCTGCGAGTTGCCCGAATATTATCCAACCCGCACTGAGGCTGGCATTTTTGAACAGCATGCAGTCCCCATCGCCAGAGCGGTTGGTGTCGGGGCGACGTTGATTGATCTTGGTGCCGGTAATTGTGCCAAGGCAGCAAAGTTATTTCACAGTTTGCAGCCCAAACATTACGTGGCGATCGATATTTCGAAGACGTTTTTGCAGGAGGCAGTGGCGAATTTGCAGCAGCAATTTCCCCATATTTCCATGACGTGTCTGGGTATGGACTTTTCAACCGAGCTTGAACTGCCATCGTCAGTCGCACTTGAACGGCGTCAATTCTTTTATCCAGGTTCATCCCTTGGTAACTTCACGCCGATTGAAGCGTTGAAGTTTTTAATCCGGGTTCGCAAGACGTTAGTGCAGGAGGATACCAATACGCATGCACAGAACGGTGGTTTGCTCATCGGTATTGATCTGATCAAGGACAAGGCGATACTGGACGCGGCTTATGACGATGCGTTAGGGGTGACTGCCTCATTTAACCTGAATATTTTGCGGCACCTGAATCGCCTTCTTGAGGCCGATTTCGATTTGGTCAACTGGTGTCATCGCGGCTTTTATAATCCGCAGCAAAATCGCGTAGAAATGCATCTGGAAGCGCGCCGGGATGTGACCGTACATTGGAAAAATGGCGGCATGCGCAAGTTCGTACGCGGTGAACGGATACACACCGAAAGTAGCTACAAATATACCCAAGAGGGTTTTATCGCACTGTTGGAGCAGGCAGGATTTTGCAACATTCAGACTTGGTGCGATCCGCGTGAGTGGTTCATGGTTTGCCATGCGCAAGGAGCTTAAACATGGGTATGCAGACTCAGACAAAGGCCGCAGCACCTCTGAATATAGTCACTTTGGCGACGATATTTTCTCGCGTCAGAGCAGCATCAGAGGCCTTGGCGCAGCCGTTGACGGAGGAGGATTGTTGCGTGCAGTCTATGCCGGATGCGAGTCCGGTTAAATGGCATTTGGCGCATACAACCTGGTTCTTTGAGACATTTATTCTGGAGCGCTTTGAGCCGGATTTTCAGCCATTCCATCCGGCTTTCCGGGTCTTGTTCAACTCTTATTACGATGGTGTCGGTGAGAAGCATCCACGCACCCAGCGCGGCTTGATTACGCGTCCGTCATTAAGCGAAGTAGGGGGATATCGTCGCAATGTCGATGAGCGTATGCAGCAAGTCTTTACGCTGGTGTTATCCAAAGAGGATGCTAGCGTGTTGGCAACCTTGGTCGAACTTGGGCTGCACCATGAGCAGCAACATCAGGAGTTATTACTCACCGATGTAAAGTATTTGTTTTCGATGAATCCGCTCAAGCCGCCCTATCAATTGAGAGAGGACGTGGAACCTGTCGACGGGAATGCGGCATTGTCAGCGCTGCAATGGCAACAATTTGAGGGTGGTGTGGTTGAAATCGGGCATGACGGAACTGGTTTTTTCTTCGATAACGAAACACCGCGCCATCGCCAGTTTGTTGAGCCATTTTCCATCGCCACCCGGCTGGTGAATAACCGGGATTATCTGTCTTTTGTCGAAGACGGAGGCTATCAAAATCCTTTGTTATGGCTGGCAGCAGGCTGGGATTGGGTCATGCAGGAAAAACTAGTACATCCGCTGTATTGGCAAAAATCACATTCGCAATTTGATTCCACATGGCAGGAATTTACGCTCAATGGCCTGCAAACAATTGCATTGGACGCGCCGGTTGCGCACATTTCATTTTTTGAAGCAGAAGCTTACGCACGCTGGGCCGGGGCACGTTTGCCGACGGAGGCCGAGTGGGAGAGTGCAGCCGGTGTAGCGCTTGAACAAGGGAGCGACTATTTCGGACAGGTTTGGCAATGGACCACCAGCAGTTACGCGCCGTATCCAGGTTATATCGCGCTTGAAGGTACCGTCGGTGAGTACAACGGTAAATTTATGGTCAATCAATATGTTTTGCGCGGTTCTTCCTGCGTGACGCCTGGGGGGCATACGCGTCTGAGTTATCGGAATTTTTTTCCTGCAACGGCGCGTTGGCAATTCAGTGGGCTGCGTTTGGCGCGGTCTTGAGTGCGATTCATTCTGAATAGATTATGCGTTTGCCGGATGCTCCGACAAGTTCTCAATCAAAAAGTCGATAAAAACGCGCACGGCCGGAAGCAAGCCGCGTTGTGTCAGATACACCAGTTGCAACGAGCCGGAAGGCAGCGCCCAGTTGGGCAAGACGCGCACCAGTTCGCCGCTTGCTATTGCGTCTTCGGCATAGTTTGCTGGCAGCATCGTGATACCCAAGCCGCACAAGGCCGCATGTTTACGGATCGTAAAATCTTCGACTGCCAACCTCGGTTCTACTGTTAGCGTATGGCGTTCATTGTTGGGGCCAACCATCGGAAAGTGCGCACGTCGATCTTGACTGATGGCACCAAGAAAAGGGAATTTTGTCAGCGCCCGTGGGTGATCTGGCGTTGCGAATTGCTGCATTAAGGCAGGAGCTGCGACTAAATAGGCTTCGGTATGGCGCAGCCGTCGCGTCGCCAGATTCGGATCTTCCTCTTCTGGCGTTCGCACGCGCACAGCGATATCGATACCATCCTCGAGCAAATTGACACGCCGATTGGTCAGTACCAACTCAATACTGACACGTGGATAGCGGGCCAGGAAAACAGGCAGCGTTAGCGCTAGTTCGTCGCGTGCAATTGGTACAACACAACTTACCCGGACATGGCCGCTGGGCTCAGCCAACGAACTGGTGACGGCAACTTCCGCCGCTTCAGCAGCGGCCAAGACGAGCTGGCAGTGTTTGTAATAGCGACTACCAATATCGGTGAGTGCAATGCCGCGCGTATTGCGTTGCAATAAACGTACGCCGAGACGGGCTTCGAGTTCCGATATCCGGCGAGAAAGTCGCGATTTTGGGATGCCAAGACTGCGCCCGGCAGCGGTGAATCCACCCTGTTCGACGACATTGGCGAAGAAAAATAAGTCATTGAGGTCTTGCATGGTCGGCTTTCATTGTTCTATTTGCTGAACAATATATCTCAGTATTAACGACTAGTTCAACTTTGACCCTACGCGTAGGATGAGCGCTTAGTTAATTAGCTTAATGCGCCAGATGGCGTTACCAGAATCTCCTTTTATCTGAATGGAAACATCATGAAACTATTGCATATCGATTCAAGCATTCTCGGCGACGCCTCGGCTTCGCGCCAACTGACGCGCGAGGTGGTTGCCAATTTACAGTCGACCGAACCTGAAGTTGCGCTTGTGTATCGCGATTTGAGCAAAGATGTCACGGCGCATCTATCGGGCGGTACATTTGTCGCCAAGGGCACCCCGCTTGACCAACGCAGTGTGGCGCAGCAGGAAGAAGTTGCTTTGAGCGAAGCGATTTTGAGTGAGTTTATGGCGGCCGAGGTCATTGTGATCGGCGCGCCTATGTACAACTTTACTATCCCGACCCAACTCAAAGCATGGATCGATCAGATTTGTGTGGCTGGCGTGACCTTCCGTTATTCAGAAAGCGGTCCGGTTGGATTGGCAACAGGCAAGCGTGTCGTGATCGTGTCGACATCCGGCGGTAAACATGTTGGTATGCCCACCGGTATCGCCCATGTAGACTATCTGAAAGTAGTCTTTGGATTTTTAGGAATTACCGATGTTGAGGTGATTCGTGCGGAGGGCTTGAACTACGGTCCTGAGGCTAAAGATGCTGGCTTTGCTGCCGCACGCGCTAGCATTCATGCCATGACTTCTGCTGTTGCGTTGGCTTGAGATTAAAAAATCCTGAGTAATTGGCGGAGTTGCGTCAGATTGCCTGGGTACACATGAAAGCGCACGTCTTATTACTAAGACGTGCGCTTTGCCTTTTTCAGACCCTGAATATGCGGTACATAAACAAGGTTCAAACAAAAGGATGTCTTGGGATGACCAAGACAACCTTTGGTCGAATACGTGTGGTGAGCGCTTCTTATGCCGCGGCAGCGATCTGCACGATTTCCTGATTCGTCGCTACACCTGCGATATCGATTTGTCGATTGATTGCACTTAATACTGCTTTGAATGACGCCGTGACGATATTGGCGTCAATGCCAACGCCAAAGGCAGTCGGCGCGTCATTGAGTCGCAGCTCGATATAGCTGGCGGCTTGCGCATCGGCACCGGCGCTGATTGCGTGCTCATGGAAATCCATGAGTTTGACATCCAGTCCCAATGCGTCGACGAAGGCATCAATCGGACCATTTCCGGTTCCCTGCATTGTGTGCGGCTGGCCATCGAGCGTGATATCGATTTCTATCTGGATCGGCTCAGCTCGGCTTGAATCCTCGGTCATCCGATGGGCGCGATAGACGTACGGCGATTGTTTGTCGAGATATTCCTCTTTGAAGATGCGATAAATATCGCTTGAGGCGATTTCTTTGCCAGAAGAATCTGCGGCTTTCTGCACCGCCCGGCTGAATTCTATTTGCAAACGGCGCGGAAGTGTAAGGCCGTATTCCTGTTCCAGCAAATACGCCATTCCGCCTTTGCCGGATTGACTGTTGACGCGGATCACGGCGTCGTAACTACGGCCAAGATCAGCCGGATCGATAGGCAAGTAAGGGACTTCCCATACTGCATCGGCTTGTTGTACCGCAAAGCCCTTTTTAATTGCATCCTGGTGCGAACCGGAGAAGGCGGTAAAGACCAGATCGCCGACGTAAGGATGGCGTGGATGAACGGGAAGCTGGTTGCAGTCTTCAACGCATTGACGCACCGCATCGATGTCAGAGAAGTCGAGGCCAGGATTGACGCCTTGGGTGTATAAGTTCAACGCCAGCGTGACCAGATCAACGTTACCAGTGCGCTCGCCGTTACCGAATAAACAGCCTTCCACCCGATCCGCGCCAGCCATTACCGCTAACTCAGCGGCAGCAACGCCGGTGCCGCGATCATTGTGGGGATGGACGCTGATGATGACGGCGTCGCGATTCGCCAGATTGCGGTGCATCCACTCAATCTGATCGGCGTAGACATTGGGCGTGCTGCATTCGACAGTGGCGGGCAGGTTGAAAATAATTTTGCGTGTCGGACTCGCTTCCCAGGTTGCGGATACGGCGTCGCAAATATCTTTGGAAAAGTCCAGTTCAGTCATGCTGAAAGATTCTGGGGAGTATTCAAAGCGCCATTCTGTTTCTGGCATTGCGTCAGTCAGTTCTTTGACTAAGCGCGTCCCGGCGATGGCGATTTCCTTGATTTCATCACGCGACATTTTAAAGACGATTTTGCGAAATGCCGGAGCGACTGAATTGTACAGATGGACTATCGCTTGCTTTGCACCTTTGAGTGAGTCAACTGTGCGGCGTATCAATTCCTCACGGGCTTGCGTGAGGACGATGATTGTGACGTCGTCGGGGATGCGATTTTCTTCAATTAATTTGCGTACAAAATCAAAATCGGTCTGGGACGCAGACGGAAATCCGACTTCGATCTCTTTCAAACCTACTTGAATGAGTAATTCAAAAAAACGCAGTTTGCGCTCAGCATCCATCGGCTCGATCAGTGCTTGATTGCCGTCGCGTAAATCGGTACTCATCCAGATTGGCGGCGCGCTGATAATCTGATCCGGCCATGTACGGTCGGTCAATGGAATTGGCGGAAACGGGCGATATTTGGTAGCAGGATTTTGCAACATCATGATGAGCCTTTAATCTTTAGTAAATCTGATGAAAATGGTGTGACGCTGTGGTGGCGAAAAGGCTGTCTGACTGCCACTTGAAAATTAACGCGAGGCCAGGCAACCGATCGGTAGCAGTCGTAGTCGGGAAAGTAGTATCAGCGAATGTGAACAGGCAAGACAGATGCATCTGGCTGAGATCGACTTAAAGAGGGATGAGTTGAAATGCATTTAATCTTATTTTTCAAAAATTGAGGTCTATTTCCAGACTCTCTGTTTTATGACGTTGGATTTTATTTTAGCTAACTGGTTAGAGTGTTGCATTTTGTCAGTTGCACCCCGTTAGTGCGGGGCCGAGATTACAGTGCGCGTAGTAGCGATAGCGCTAGTAGCGGCAGCAGTAGCAAAAACGCTGGCAGGGTGCCAGGAGTTCGCAACAGAGAGAGGGACTTAAGTTTTGCGGAGGACATCTGACTAATGTAGAAGATTTACGCTAACCCTGTCAAGCAATTATGACAAGATCCGACCATGTTGCAATTCGGATACTCTGTGGAGTTTATTTAATCGCAATAGAAAATATTATCTGGTGCCGAATAGCCCGATTAAACCAATAACGATGAGATATAACGCAATGATGTAATTGAGGAGACGGGGAATCGCCAGAATTAATATCCCAGCTATCAAAGAAACAATAGGAGTCAGGTGTAGGCCGATATTCATGTTGTTCTCCTCAAAGTGCGTTGAAATACTTTTCGCGTGGAAAGTAGTAATTAGAAGTAGGAATAAACCGTGATTAGTAACAATATATATTATATTTTTGACTGCATGTGTCTGCAGTAGGAGGGCTGGATATTATGTTGTAGGACTAGGATGATATTGCTGCAGATTAAAGAGGATGCAAAAAAGATCGGCTTGGCTATAAACTGTATTGGGATAAGATACCATTACAGAGTGGCAGTATGGCTAATGCCGATCAGACACGTACAACCGTCTAATGCGTTCGATCTATGTGATTTTTGTATTACTATCGGACAGTGGTGCGGCTAATAGTTGATACATCTGGCACGTAATGAATACTAGACGGCGTTACTCCCTTCCCGGGGAATTCGTTTACTCCATGTTTTCAACGACGACGTTGCGTTATCCCTTGTCAGCACTCTACATCCTGCGTTCAATCGGCACGTACGCCTGAAATCAATCGCGCTATAAAAGTAGACGCTGAGCGCGGCGTCTTAGGTGTCGCCCTCTCCGCTACCAATGCCCATTGTTCTGATAATTGCTGACAAGTTGCCCTCAATACAGGATTTAAACTTGGTAAGTCTGCCAATGTGCGCAAATGGTATTCAATCGTTGCCGCTGATTGCACGCAAGCCGTTTCGTGATTGCGCGTGTTGTACTGTGAGATACGCTGTAATACAGCTGATACCAGCAGTTCTGGCGATATATTGCTAGCATTAATGTTAATTAAAATGGTATTTGATGATGCTGTCGAGGTTGTGGATCCCACTGAGTTAGTCAAGACGGACTCCTTGTCAGTTTGTCTGGTATTCAATGCTGATAATGATTCTCATTTGTATTATTGTCCGTTGGCTATCTGAAAGCAAGTAAATGTTTTTTATTTGCTGACGACAATAATCTTGGGAACGGTAGTTAGGCTGGCACGTGTATGTGTTTTTCCGGCTTTCTGGAAAGGCGCGACGATGTGGCAGACTTGATTTTTCAAGGAGGAGCCACGACGCTGGGCAACCGGAAAAGCGCGCAATCGTGCTGTTAGCGTCGTAACCAGAAATGTGACTGTATAGCCTGACAAAATATTCAATTCATTCAATCGTTTATAGATACCCTGAAGCGATCAACTGCCGTTTCAAGGTTGAATCGAAACATCTGTTTTTATTCGTTAGTTTGGAAATGGTGGTCGAGATCAGAAAAGTAGGCTCAGGACAGCTCACTGGTTGGTAATAGAGGGGTGTTGTACTAGTAGTTCATTGGTGCGATCTACTCTGCCAGCCATTTATTTCAAACTGGTATGCTGCGAGTTTCTATGGCTTTTAATTCCATCGTCCGTTATCACCGCCGATACTTAAGCGCCCAGCACCTAACAATAAAATCGCTACAGCAGTAAATAGGAAAAACCCTTGCAATTCCAGTCCCCAACCACCTGTACTGGATAATGTCATCATTTGTTTGCTATGGACTAGTGCAAACGCAAACAACATATTAACAACTACAATTAATGCGCCAACGCGGGTCCAAATTCCTAGTAGTATCATCAATGGTGCTATCACCTCGCCCACATACACTAGATATCCCAACGCAGGAGGTAAACCAGCGTTGCTAATTAACCCAACAATATAACCAGGGCCATTAATAATTTTTGAAATTCCGTGAAAAAGAATCAATATCGCTAAGGTTGCACGGAGTATGAATTTACCAAAATCATCAGTAGTTTTCATATTATTCCTTTATCTATATTGGTTTATAGAGCCGTTACGCATTGATGAGTATCAATGAGAAAATTCCGCTATTCGTTGGTAAGCAAGCCTGCATATCGTTTATACGTCGTTACCTCTCCTTGCCGTACAGTCGTACTATCTGCGTCGGTGCGCCTAGTCTAAACAACTATGTAGGCATGCTTAATAGCGTTAAGGCATTTACGCGCTGTATCAGTTTATCTTTTGTTAAAGCTAGCGAAAATACCCGCTACTAACAACGACCGGTACGCCAGCGACACCTGCGTTAATAACACGACGAGCAACGCCCTCTATTTTGGTTTGAAATGCTCTATAAGTATTCAATAAATCTAGTTTTGGGTCTTTTGAGTGCGATAGATCTGCAAGCGTCGAAGCAGGTACGAGGCATTGATAGTGCTTATAGTTCACTATGACTGAAAAGAGAATGCCGGCACGCGTCAGGCGCGGTGGAGCTAGTTCATTGTCCATCGTGATCTCCCAGATGCAGTTGCGTATGCCGATATGACCAAATGCATTGCTTGGTGATCCTGGTTGCGCTGCCAGACAATGTTTTTTGTACTTTTTTTATCTTGCGCGAAAAATCACGCGCTAGCAAGAATCTAGTGAAAATAAGTTGAATTTCCAATAATTTTATTTCTGCATGAAAATTAATCGGTATAGTTGTTCGATCATTTTTATTAATTATGACCGATGCAGTGGTATCACAGACTATCGTGGCGTATTTTTACGTTGTATTAGGCTTATTTTTTGATTACATGGGGTTTTGTATGGGCAAGTTTTACCGCTAAATTTTTTTCGAATTCCTTCTCTTCCAGAGGTAATAAAGTTAGATGAAAGCAATGGAAATGATTTCAGGGCCCTTTTTTAATTATCCAACTAGCGAGTTCGCCAAAATAGCGTGTCAATTTTTTAGTAAGTTGATAGCCTGTTTCTTTGTCGTTCATATGGCATCCTTATAATTTATGCATTTTTGAGATGAGTGGTTTGATCAAAATCATTCATAGTTATGCGTTTTATTAATAACAGGTATTCGAATAATCAAGCATACATTTGAAAGATTTCTCGCTATAGTTATATCTGTCTCCTCCAACACCTCCTAAGGTTTGGATTCAGCCCGCAACCGAAAGGTCATGCGGGCTTTTTTTTTGAGTACGTCTAGCCGGACGCACATTAACTCACCCCAAAGTGAGTTAATGTGACATGCAATAACTGTCCAGTTTCTGTAGAAAACGCTGTTTTTCTACAGGAGGTAAAAAACTGGCTTCGAAGCTATTGCGAGTCAACTGGACTAATTCAGTACGACTAAGTTGTAACGATTCTGCGACTGCTAGATAGTTGGCGTTCATATAACCACCAAAATAAGCAGGATCATCTGAGTTTATTGTTACCGCGATCCCCGCATGTAGCAAACGCGCAAGGTTGTGATCGGCCATGTTGTCAACTACGCGCAATTTGAGATTCGACAATGGGCATACAGTCAGTGGCGTTCTTTCCTGTGCCAGTCGTAGCATCAGTGCAGGATCCTCTTCGCTTCTAACACCGTGGTCAATACGTTCAACCTGGAGCAAATCCAGCGAGTTTCGTACATATTCTGGTGGGCCCTCTTCACCAGCATGCGCGACCGTATGAAAACCGAGTTGTCGGCAGCGCGCGAATACTTTGGCGAACTTTTCCGGTGGATTACCGCGCTCAGCAGAGTCAAGACCAATCCCAATCCATAGATCACGATATTGCTCACGCAATGGCAGTGCTATTTCCAGTGTGGCAAATGCATCTTCTTCAGAAAGGTGACGTAAAAACGACATAATCATTGCACTGCTAAAGCCATCTTCCTGCCGCGCCTCACGTAAAGCGCGTGCAATACCTGAGAACACAATATCAATACCGATTCCGCGCTCGGTATGGGTTTGTGGATCAAAGAATATTTCAGCGTGAAGTACATTGTCAGTACGACAGTGCGCAATGTAAGCAGCAGTCATTTCATAAAAATCTTGTTCGGTTTGCAGTACTTTGGCACCTGCATAATAAAGATCTAAAAATGATTGCAGATCGTTGAAGGCGTAAGCGGCACGCAATTCATCGATAGTTTGATACGACAATTTAACCTGATTACGTTGCGCCAACGCGAACAGTAACTCTGGCTCAAGGGTGCCTTCAATATGTAAATGCAATTCCGCCTTTGGCAAACCTTCGATAAATGATTTTAGATCAGCAGTAAGTACGAGCGCGTGAGTGGTTTCGGCAGTGTTCATATTAGGTTTTCATGTGATGGGGACTTGAGCTTTCGTAGTGTTTTTAGGGAGTCATCTAAAAAGATCACTCATACTTGCTCGGTCATATTGATAACAAATGTTTGAATTATGCGGAAGTTTTATATTGAATGGTTGCCTAATAATTTTACAGAGTCGCGGCAGAGCCTGAACTACAGTGTTAAATTAAATACTATTTAATTACTTTTGGACAAAAAACAGATGATAGAAATAGTGAGTGCCGATTTAAGCAACCTTCAGCATACCCAAGCAGTAGTTGGTTTACTAAATGCGTATGCAACAGATCCGATGGGGGGAAATGACCCATTATCTGAATTTGTGAAAGAAAATTTGATTAGTGAGTTCAAAAAGCGCGCTACGATTCGGCCAATACTCGCTTTTGTGGATGGTGAGCCAGCGGGGCTGGCGATTTGCATTGATGGTTTTTCGACATTTTCGTGTCGGCCACTACTAAATATTCATGATTTGGCCGTCGTTGAAAAATTTCGGGGACAAGGTATTGGCCGAAAATTGATCGAGTACGTTGCGCATTTTGCGAAGGAGCTTGGTTATTGCAAAGTTACTCTTGAAGTATTGGAAGGGAATATACGTGCGCATAGCCTTTATAAGTCCTGCGGTTTCGTTGGCTATGAATTAAATCCAGAAATGGGAAAAGCTATGTGTCTCCAGCACAAATTCTAACGTCAAGCATATTTACTTATTCAAATTTTTTTAGAAGTAAGAAGTAAGAGGTAGCCTCGAACTCCTTACTTCATGATTAATAGTTCACCGTCAGTGTAGATAATAATATTTTATACAAGATTGCGGGATATTAAACTGACAACCTTATGTTTCTTCAGCATCGATTAATATAGATGTTCATCTAATCCATTCTCTGCAAAGTAACGCATTAACTGAAGGTCGGTCTCCAATTTTAATTTCTCCATAGCTGAACGTTTGTGATGACTAATAGTTTTGATGCTGCGATGTAGGAGTTTGGATATTTCACTGGCAGAAGCTCCTCTAGAAAGGCAGCGTAATATTTCAATTTCACGAGCCGATAAACTTGGTTTGTTATCAATATCTTCGGCAGTAACAAATTGGCGCATCTTCATTAGTTCTGCGCTACTTCGCGCTAAGAATATTACGCCATTGAAAGCTTGGATGATCGCTTTTGTGATTTCCGTGTTACCACTATCTTTACTTACGATCCCACGAACTCCCAAAGCTAGCAGTGCGCTATATAACGGTGCTTTTTTCATCGCTGTAAGTACAACCACGGCTATCGCCGGAAATTGAATGCGTATCTGGCGGATCATTTCTAGTCCATCAACCTGGTTCTCAATGGGCATCGAAAAGTCTGTTACTAAGACATCGCATTCGCATTTACCGAGTGTTTCAAAAAGTGAGTTGGGGCTGAGTGCCAGGCCGCTCACGATCATATTTGAGCACTGCTCAACTAGTGCCTTAACTCCTGAAAGAGTTACAGGATGATCATCTGCAATGACGACGCGAATCTTGTTCATTAATACATGTCTCACCATGGAAATACTCTCCGATTTAACCATAAATTTAAAATGTAACCTTGGGTTTTATTTTCAAATTGCATTTGGTGTGCATTCAAAAATGACTCTTTAATATGATTTCGAGTCATTAAATATTTGAAATATCACTTCAAAAAAACAATGGCATATGTAAGTGAAAAAATGAAAATTTTATGTTAGTGATTTTTGTATGATCCTTAATTTTTAGTGGTTAGTAAATTACTTTTTACAAAGTAATTGCGTTTGGATATCTTGATATGGTTAATATTTCCATTTAAAAGATATGAGTGGAACTTTATCTTTAGTATCGCTTCTTAGATATGAGATTTTTCTTTAAGTGATCTTGAGATATCTATTTAATGTCTCAGAATAAACTGGGTGATTAGATAAATCGTTAAATATTGATGTTATTAATGAGAATGGACTCAATTTCAACCCAATTAAGGCTTACTGGTGACGACAATGTATTGTTGAAGTTTGAGTAAGTCCCACAAATGAATTTCATGGAATCTATCTTTCAGTTCGTTACTTTGTTGTGTATGACAGGAGGTTCGCGCACTTCTGGATTGGTGGTCGTATCTTTTGATAGCAGGGTAATGTCCACACGGCGGTTGTTAGCGCGAGATATTTCATTACGATTGTCGGTGATCGGGCGACTATCACCATATCCTTGTATAGCGAAGTGTGTAATCGGAAAGTTAGAGTTCTTGACGAACCAGTCGCGTACTGCGCGGGCGCGTGCTTCCGATAGAGTGATATTGCTGTCGGGATTGCCTATGTTGTCGGTATGCCCGGCGATGAGCACGGTTTTTGCTGCGTTCGCCTGAAGTTTTTCTAATGCTTGATGTAGTAGTGGCGTCGCATCGGTTTTGAGCATGGCTTTTCCGGTGTCAAACAATAATATCGAATTGAGGGTGAAGCTGTTGGTTTCAGCAGACCGATAGTTTGCAATTACATTTTCAATTAACGGTAAAAAAATCATGCCGCGATACAAGCCTCCACTCAGATGAATGGGTATCCCCATCGATGATATCTCCTGTAATTGAGCTTGGTCTCGTATTAACGTTTGCAGTGCCTTACGTTTTTCATCGGATCTGATGTCAGGCGTTTTCCAGTAAATATCCAAGTTACGCGCGAGGCGTGTGATGAACTGTTGGTTGTTCCAAGTTGAGGTAGTTAAGGCCAGGCACAACACTATCATGACTAGCCAAGCGGCTTTGTAGCCGTCACACCATGACGGGACGACGTGGCGTCCACCATCGTTAGGTTCATCTGGCAACGGTAGTGGTAAAAAATTGGGTAAAGGCAGCGGGGAAATGGGATATGTCGTCAATATTGGCTGGAGGCCTGTTTTGGCGGTTATCCAAGATGTCCATGCACCAGAATGGGAGTGGCTTGCTACGTCTGCCAGTATTACGCCAGATGGTGTGAGAGGCGCGGTACGTGTGAACGTAGTCAGTGTCGTTATGAGCGCGGTATCGTTGAGCCATTCCAGCAGTGCTTGCGCCAAAATATTTCGTTTGACATCTATCGGACATAAAGAGGATAAAACACTGTGTTCAAGCCGTTGTTTAGTCTTCTGTATACTACTTTGTAGATCGTGGTGACTGCGAGGAATATTGACTAAATCTGAGACCTCACTAATCCAAGTGGCCATAGCTGGCGCATATAGACCGCGTTGACCCGCTAACTGAGCATAGACTGCAACATAGCAGGGTAGTTTGTAATCAAGATGATTAGTTATGCCACTTAATGCGCGTTGCCATTGCGC
>NZ_JBRIIQ010000040.1:0-35135 GCF_052976905.1 Glaciimonas sp. GG7
GTCATTGACGATAGCGTTGAGCCTGAACCGATTATCGATACGGTCATTGACGATAGCGTTGAGCCTGAACCGATTATCGATACGGTCATTGACGATAACGTTGAGCCTGAGCCGATTATCGATACGGTCATTGACGAGATCGTTGGGCCTGAGCCGGTAGACGTTATTACTCCTGAAGATCCTGTATCTGCGCATCCTGTCTACAAGGATGGCGGCAAATACACGCTCGGAGATGTCGTCAGACACAACGGCAATCAGTATCAATGCAAACAGACTGGTTGGTGTGGACAATCGGCCTATGCGCCAGGAAGTTCCTATGGCGAACATGCCTGGACGGTTTATACAAACGTAGAAAATACGTCCGGGTATCCGACTTATCAGGCAGGTCAACGCTATGATGGTGGTGCGATTGTTTTCAATCAGGGTGCGCTATACCAATGTCAATCCGGCGCTGTCAGCGGCTGGTGCAGCCAGTCGGCATATGCGCCTGGAGTAGGCACAGCATGGTCCAGTGCATGGCACATTTACGTTCACTAAATACGCCCGTCTTTTTCTGAGTCTTGCCGTTCCTTGGACGGCAATTGAATGCCATTCCGTATCGCAGTACGGAGTGGCATTTTTTCAATATGAATGCGTTTTCATATCGTATTTGTTGAAAATGTATTCGTCATATTTTGCGATGCGACGATTTTTTGACGCAAAAATGCCACAAGTAAACTCAGGCATAGTCAAACGGTTTTAAAGCTGGCATAGTGTCAAAAAAGAATAGCACGCGCGTACTTTTTGCTAAAAAATAGTAGCGCAATAAAAATCGCTCAACTAGATATATCTGTCTTGAATAAAATAACAGAGCGCCGTTAATTACTCCCTGATCTCAGTGATCAGGGAGTAATAGCGAGGTAGGCGCCAAACATGGTAATCGCAGCAAATCTAAAGCGATACCAAATGCATTATTAACTTTATATTTATTAATACTTGGAGAAGACATGAAAAAACATTTTTCCGCACTGCCAAAAATCGCCGCATTAACCTTGCTGACTATGGCTGCTATGCCTGCCATGGCACAGCAAGCGGGCGATAACATCGTCAACGTAGGCTGGTTTCATCTGGCACCGCAAGATTCAAGTCAAAATTTGGTCGTTGGCGGTATGACTGTTCCTAATACCGGTGCTGGCGTTGGAACTGCAGATACGTTGGGTTTGCAGTTCAGTCACTTCCTCACAGATAACTGGGTAATCTCTGCCGATGCAGGTATCCCGCCAACATTTAAATTGGATGGTGAAGGTATTTTGCAAGGCACGCATATTGGTTCGGCTAAACAATGGAGTCCGGCGCTGCTTGTTAAATACTACTTTGGCGACAAAAACAGCCAGTTCCGTCCATTCGTTGGTGCCGGTGCTACTTATGTCTGGTACTCGGATGTGAAATTAGATAACGCCTTCCAGCAAACCTTGAGCTACGATATTAGCCACGGGCAAACGACGGCTTTCAAGACCAGCGCCAATTTGGGCAGCTCACTTGCACCAGTCATTAGTGCCGGTGCCAGCTATAACCTGGATGCGCACTGGTCTGTCGGCTTCTCGGTATCGTATATTCCTTTGAAAACCAAAGCTGACCTGACTACATCATTGCCAGGTGGTGGCTCAGTGAGCAGCAGCACCAAATTGACGTTAAATCCGATCGTCAGCTTCTTGTCTGTCGGCTACAAGTTCTGATAGTTGATAGAAAATCTGACCCAAAATTGGGTCAGACATAAAAAACCTCGATCGTATCGAGGTTTTTTTACGCCTGCATTTCTTGTCTGAAAATCGGACAAATGCGGTCAACTACTGTTTCTAGGTTAAAGTCCTTATTAACGATAAATCTACAGGGGAATAAAATGGCTAACGAAACTGCAGTGATCGGAGGCGGCTGTTTTTGGTGCCTCGAAGCGGTCTACCAGGAAATCAAGGGCGTCAGCCATGTCGAATCCGGCTATACCGGCGGCCATGTCGTCAATCCGACCTATGAGCAAGTCTGTGATGGCGCAACCGGCCATGCTGAAGTTGTCTCCATCACGTTTGATAATGAGCAAGTCAGTTTGCGGACATTGCTGGAGATATTATTTACCATTCATGATCCGACGACATTGAACCGGCAAGGTAACGATGTCGGGACGCAATACCGCTCAGTTATTTACTATCAATCACCCGAACAAAAAGAAACCGCCAAGCATGTCATGGCAGAAATGGCCTGTGTCTGGGACGCGCCGATTGTGACCGAATTGATGGCGGCAGAAACCTATTACAAGGCCGAGGAATATCATCAAAATTATTTCAAGCAACATCCGCTGCAAGGTTATTGCGCTTTTGTTGTTGCGCCAAAAGTGGCTAAGTTACGCAAAATATTTATGGATCAAGTAAAGGATTGATTGTGCCGGGAGGGCGCAATCAATCAGATACTGTCATAAATAAGAAAGGTCGCCGGATAGGGCGACCTTTCTTATGACAGTGTCTGATTGCGAGAGTAAATATTAAGCCCCACCGTATATATACCGACGCGACCACGGCAACGTTGTAGCGCTCCGTCCAGCCTTGCGGCAAACCACCTGATAGAGCGCCATCCAGTCCATCTCAAAACCATACGCGCTCCCGGCCAGATACAAACGCCAGATACGAAAGCGGCGATCGTCCGATGCCTGCCTGACTGCATCGGAATGCGCCTCAAGATTATCCGCCCAGATACTGCACGTTTTTGCATAGTGGCGGCGTAAGTTTTCGACATCCATGACTTCCAGCCCGCCTTCCTGCATCGTCTTTAACACCAACCAGATATGCGGCAATTCCCCATGCGGAAACACATATTTATCGATAAATTCACCACCCCCGTAGGGCGACTCGCCATTGTCAATATCGGTCGTCGTGATGCCGTGATTCATGGCAACGCCGTCGTCGTCTAACAGCGATTGGATGCGCGAAAAATACATCGGCAGATTCTTCAAGCCGACATGCTCGAACATCCCCACGCTAGTGATGCGGTCGAATTTTCCGGTCACATCGCGATAGTCTTGCAAGCGGATTTCTATCTGGTCGGTCAGACCCGCTTTTGCAACGCGTTCTTTGGCAAGCGCGCATTGATTTTCAGATAGCGTCACGCCCACACATTTAGCGCCGAATTTCTGCGCCGCACGCAACACAAGCGCACCCCAGCCGCAACCTATATCCAATAATGTCTGGCCCGGCCGGAGTTGAATTTTTGTCAGAATATGGTCAATTTTTTTGAGCTGGGCAGTCTCCAGATCTTCATCACCATTTTCAAAATAGGCGCAAGAATAGACCATATTCTGGTCCAGCCATAATTGATAAAAATCGTTCGAAACATCGTAGTGATAATGAATCGCCTCGGCATCTTTAGCCTTGCTGTGACGTGCATGGCGTGCGATCCGCCCAAACTTGCCTTCCGGCTTTAGGTTGGTCGCCGCCAGCGTATTGGCAACCGAGATAATCTGTTTTAACTTACCCTCGACCTCAATTTTTCCCTCGACATAAGCCTCACCCAGGTTCGATAAAGAAGGCGTCAGTAAATAACTCAGAGAAGAGGCATGCGGCACTCGCACGGTGACTTCGGGGGTTGTCGCGGTACTGAAATCAAAACGTTGACCATCCCATAATTCAAGCCGTAATGGCAGCGCTGCGTGGTGGCGGATGTCATCGACCCAATTCTCAAGTTTTTTTTCCCAGAACACGATTTGTCCCCAAATAACAGCATTGATCGGAAATATATTTTTACGCTTCTGGTATGTTGAGGCCAATAGCCATTGCGGTTTTATTATTCCTAATTATCATGCGCTTAATTTTATTTATGCGCTTGCCGGGTCATCATTACGGCTGCAAGCGTTGCCTTTGCCAATTCCCATTCATATCTTGGCGATACAAAATCCGGTCATGTAAGCGTGAGCGGCGACCTTGCCAAAACTCTACCGTGTCAGCAACCAACTTGTATCCGCCCCAATTTTTCGGACGTGGCGGATGGTCGCCAAACTGTTGTTCAGCCTGCGCATATTGGACCTCCAGCAACGCCCGATTGGCAATCGGCTGACTCTGCGCCGAGGCAATAGCACCGAGACGACTTGCCAATGGGCGACTAGCAAAATAGGCGTCGCTGTCGGCCTCCGAGACGCGTTCAACTCTTCCCTCAATACGTACTTGCCGCTCCAGTTCAACCCAATGAAATAGCAGCGCGGCAAAAGGATTGCGCGCTAAGTCTTCGCCTTTTTTGCTTGCATAATTGGTAAACCAGGTGATCCCCTCTGCGTCGAAATTTTTAATCAGAACGATACGCGAAGAGGGCCGCCCATCCGCATTCACGGTGGCCAGACTCATCGCATTCGGCTCCGGAATTTGCACCCGAATTGCCTCGTCCAGCCATTTTCCAAACTGCGCCATGGGGTCGGTGAGCGTGTCTGCTTCGGACAGGCTGGCTTGACTATAATCCGTACGCAGGTCCGCAATCGATAGCGCGAGTTGGTCGGTTTCTCCGTTGATGTTCATCATGCCAAGATTCCTCTGCGGCGCTGCATGGCACTGCCTAATTGCGCCATTTGCGCGACGCTAAAAATGCGTTTCGCCATCGGCGCGATCCAGGTTTCTTCCTTCTCCATATGCGCCAGATACAGACGCGAAAAAAGGCCGACGTCAGTACCAGAAAGGTCGCTCGCATGACCGCTCTGAAGCGCGGTCAATTGGGTTTCCAGTCGCTGCCAGAGTTGCGCCATTTCCTGATGTTCACGCATAATTTCCGGTCCCAATTTGCGTAACACTTCCGCATCCTCATCTATCGCCGTAGCGGTGAGCATTGGAAACAAATCCTGCTCTTCATCTTCATGATGATGCGGTGCTGACTTGGAGAAATAACGTAATACTGCGGCGGCGGCGAGTTGCGCCTCGGCGTCTGCACCGTGTTCAGGCAAGTGCGCCTGCAAGCGTTCGAGCGTCGCAAGTTGTTTGCGTATGCGTTCGTGGCAGTGCTTGAGTACCGCAATCGGCTGACCGAAATCAGGTGCCGTATCGAAAAGGGGATTACTCATAAATTATCCTGGTGAAAGTCATGCAGCGAAAGTGTGCAACGTGTTGTTGATTTTAGAGCACTCTTCATGCAAAGGTTGCAAAGGCGTAAATTGATATAAATCAAGGTCGGAACCCACTCGCGTGCGCAATCGCAAAACACCATGGAGAATGTATCGGTAAAATAGCGCACTTACTGCGCATGGATTTTCTTATACGTTGCGTATCAGCAAGATCATTCGATAATATTGTTTAATAGTCATCTAATCTTACACCTAGTCAGAACTCATGTCCTCCTCCGCTGCGCCAGCCGAAATCCTTACTACCACCGCCCCCTTCAACGCTGAAGACATCGATTTCGATCGTCGCTTTGGCGGCATTGGACGACTTTACGGTGCGGCGGCGCTGAGCCGTTTTCGGCGCGCGCATGTCTGTGTGATCGGCGTCGGCGGCGTCGGCTCCTGGGCGGTTGAGGCCTTGGCGCGTAGCGCGGTCGGTCACTTGACCATGATCGACCTTGATAATCTGGCCGAATCCAACGTCAATCGGCAAATTCATGCGCTCACTGACACCATGGGCAAGGCCAAAGTCACCGCTCTGGCTGAGCGCATCGGGCAAATTAATCCGTATTGCAACGTCACCGAAATCGAAGACTTTATTAGCGCCGATAATCTGGAAGAAATGCTAGGCGGCAACCGCTACGATTACGTCATAGACGCCATCGACAATGTGCGCGCCAAAGCGGCGTTAATCGCTTATTGCCACGATCATGGCATACGGTTGATGACGATTGGCAGCGCTGGCGGACAGGTTGATCCGACCTGTATCGAAGTACGCGATCTGGCCCGGACCGAGCAGGAACCTTTGTTAGCGAAGGTGCGAAAATTACTGCGTTCGCAGTACCGTTTTCCGCGTGGCGAAAAAAGTAAATTCGGCATCGATGCAGTATTTTCAACCGAGCCTTTACGCTTGCCTGTCAATGAAGAAGTGTGTGCGATAGAGGGTCAGGAAATGGTGGGCGTGACCGGCTTGAATTGCGCCGGTTATGGCTCCGCAGTAGTGGTCACGGCGACGTTCGGACTAGTAGCCGCCGGACATGTTTTACGTAAGCTCGCAGCTGATGCTGTGCCGCCCCAGTAATTGGGCGATAGTTATTTTGAGTTGACACGTTGTGATTGGCTCACTAAACTTCGCCCCACTATGTTTATTGGAGTTCTAATCTTGGACAGTTGTTCTAGACCCCGTGGATGGGCAAACAGCCCGGCACAATTCGTTACCTGTCAGTAGACTTCCCTCCGCTACAGCTTGCGAATCACTCTGATTTTTTCAGATTCGCCGCGCTGCTAGTATCGTATTTCCGGTGATCCTCGTCACCATTCGCATATTCCCATCCCTTTTAATTAATCTTTAGTTGCCTGTTTACGCGCAGCATTGTTGCGTCGGTCGGGACTAAATGTTGCCCATGACTATCGTTTTTCGATGCATGGCAACTTGATGGTGAGGTGTTGATGATGGAATGGCATATTTTTTTAGTACGGGTTTTGCTCGCGCTCACGCTGGGTGCTTTTATTGGCGCTGAGCGTCAGATGCGTCAGCGTATGGCGGGTTTGCGTACTAACGCTTTAGTGGCGTTAGGGGCATCCCTGTTTGTGATGGTGGCGGCGTTTGAATCTGATCCGCAAGGGGCGACGCGCATCGCCTCCTACGTGGTGTCTGGTATTGGCTTTTTGGGCGCTGGGGTGATCATGCGTGAAGGCGCTAGCGTGCGCGGTCTCAATACTGCGGCGACGCTGTGGTGTTCGGCGGCCGTTGGCGTATTGTGTGGTTTGGGGCATCCGCTTGAGGCGGCGATTGGGGCTGCGGCGATACTTGCCACGAACGTGTTGTTACGTAGCGTTTCGCATTTGATTAATCGTCAGGATTTGCAAGGGGCGAGTGAGGTTGAGCAGGTGTATCGCTTGTCGATTGTTTGTCGTCAGGATGATGAGGTTCAGGTGCGCACGTTGATGTTGCATATGCTCAATGGTATGCCGCATTTGGTGGTGCAGTCGTTGCATAGTGAGGACTTGCCGTCTGGCACGCAGTTAGAAGTGCGGGCTGATCTGATTACCTCGCCTAGCAATCATTTGCAGCTTGAGCAAATTGTTAGTCGGGTTAGTCTGGAGAAGGGTGTTAGTGCGGCGCGGTGGGCTGTGCTTAGTGATGTGGAAGTTTAAGGGGGGTCTTATGCGTTTTCAGAAATGTGAAAAATTCTTTGGAATATATCTGCCTTTTGTTGGTGGCGTGAGGCCTGCTGCTGTTGAGGCGCGCTTTCCTTATCGGGTAGTGACGCTTTGCCGCACTGGCGATACGGTTGAGGTTGCGCAATTAATCCGGCAGCAGTTGTGCGGTCGTGTCGCTGTTCAGCATCTTGACAGTGTGCCTGTGAGTAACGGTAATCTGACGAATATCAGGATAGAGATGCTGTGCTCAGTTAGTGAGCGTGGGGATGTTGTGCGGTTGGTTACGCGGTTGGGGTTGGAGAAGAGTGTGCGTAGTGTGCGCTGGGAGAGTATTCCTAATAAGCTGGTTTCTTGATTTGCGGTTGTTGCGGGTTTGTTTCGGTTGGTGCTTCGTGGAGGCTTGTCGGACCGCCCCCGACAAGCAACAACGGAGTCGAAAACGCATTCAATACCGAACGTCAAAGCCAAGAGCGAGTTGCTTGATGTCGCCCAAACTACCGCGATACAACATCCCTTGATCTAAAACCCACCCGTAAATCGATATCGACTTCCCGGATGCCACATCGTCGCAATCGAAGCAACCTGGTCCATCGACAGGGTTTTTCTCTTGAGTACCAGACATGGTTCTTTCTGTGTGATCTGCAGCATTGCGGCGATTGTGCGTGGCGCTGTTTTCGCTTCGATCTCATAATTCATGCCCTGCAATGGGGCTGTCGTCATCAGGTATTCGTTGGGCGTCATACGGGAAAAATCCTGCCGGATGTAGTCCGGCACTACCTTCGGATTGATCCAGCGATCTTCGACCTGTATCGGGATATCGTTTTCAAAATGGACGATCACGGAATGAAATAGTGGGTCACCGATTTCTAATCCGAATTGTTTCGCTAGCAGGTCCGAGGCTTTGTGGCGCTCCAGCTGGTATAGCTCGCTGCGATGGATGTGACCACGGGCGCGGACTTCTTCGGCGATACTTTTGATTTCGATTAGCGTAGATTGGTATTTTTGTTGGGCTACATAGGTACCCGATCCTTGCACGCGGGTGAGGATTTGTTCGGTGGTCAGTTCTCGTACTGCGCGGTTGACCGTCATGCGTGAGACGTTGAATTGTTTTGCCAGCGCCTGCTCCGACGGGATGGCGTCGCCTTCGCGCCAGTGTCCAGCCTGAATCTCGGCGAGCAGAAAATCTTTTATCGACTGAAAAACAGGTACTTTTTTTTGCATTTCTTGCTCTTTCAAACCGCTCTCCCAATATCGCGCACGCCGTCATTGTATTCTGAACGGCGATCCGGTTTTGGCTCTTTAGAAGAGCTGCGCAGAGTTGTTTGGTATACGCCATGGCGCCGCTTGCAGCAATGGATGCCTGGCAAGTGACAGACGAACGCAAAGAACAAGTTTTGGCGTATGTTCGTCACTTTGTTGTTATCTGCATACGCGCGTGGAGTATCCTGGTGTACCGAGAACGTCCCCTTTCATGCTTCATTGTTGAATCTTTTTTGCGGGCTTCTGAAGGCACGAAATGAGGATGATGGGCACTTAGCCGCCGGTTTGTATGGTCGTCACCGTCAACGCACCGTTGACTTTTTCCGCCACAAAATCAATCTTATCTCCCGGTTTCACCTCGTCGAGCATCGCAACGTCTTTCACCCGAAAAACCATGGTCATGGCGGGCATGCCCAGATTATCCAAAGGGCCATGCTTAATCGTGATCTTGCCTGCTGCTTTATCGACTTTCTTCACTTCTCCCGTCGACATCGCAGCAGTGTCGGTAGAGGCCATTTGTGTCATCTCAGCTTGCGCCATTTCCTCAGCCGCCATAGCGCCAAACGGCACAGTCAATGAGGCCGCGAGTGTCAGGGCGAGTGCTGCCAATAGAGTTGAACCGATTTTCATATCAATGCCTTTACTGTATTTTTGTAGCAAAATTATTGAACGACGATAGTGCCGCGCATGCCAGCTTCAAAGTGCCCTGGTTGCAGACAGGCAAAATCAAATGTGCCGGCTTTGCTGAACTTCCACACCAATTCACCGGTTTTACCCGGCTCCACCGATACTTGATTGGGATCGGAGTGTTCCATTTCCGGAAATTTAACCATCAATGCGGCGTGTTCCTTGAGCTCCTGGATTGATCCCAGGACCATTTCATGCTTGACCAGGCCAGAGTTCTTGACGACGAACTTGATCGTTTCACCGCGTTTGATCAAGAAGGTCGCGGGCGTGAAACGCATGGAGTCGTGCATATCGACTTTTATCGTTTTAGATATCTTGCTTGCGTCGCCCGGTGTACCCATTGCTCCTGCATGGCCTTCATCGCTGTGAGCCAAGGCCTGCATCGATAACAGGGACAGTGCCAGCGTAGAGGCGATTAAAACGGATTTCATAAAATATCCTGACAGTTAAAAAGTGCGTGTTTTAAAGGAAATATAAAAGCTCGGAAAAAGCATTAATGATCGCTATGTGCGCCTGCCTTAATTACTGTGAGAATTTTTTCGCCAGGTTTGGCGGCCATGCGCTGGGCATCGGGTGCTTGCGTGGCATCCGGCATCGCGGCAATATCACCTTTCCATTCATAGGCCGATGTGCCAGCAGGATGCTGGTACCAACCGGGGTCCTTATAGTCGTTGCGCGCAATCCCTTGCCGTATTTTTACGGTCGTAAACATCCCACCCATTTCAATGCCGCCAAACGGACCGGTGCCGGTCATCATCGGCAATGTGTTGTCGGGCAATGGCATTTCCATCTCCCCCATTGAGCCGCCCTTGTCACCCATGACCATGTAATCCGGGATGAGCTGATTTATTTTGCTCAGCACATCGCGCTGATCAACCCCGATCATGGTTGGCACGTCATGCCCCATTGCGTTCATCGTGTGATGTGCCTTGTGGCAATGGAAAGCCCAATCACCCGGTTCGTTGGCATCGAACTCAATCGCCCGCATTTGACCGACGGCGATATCTGTCGTCACTTCAGGCCAGCGCGATCCTGACGGGGTCCAACCGCCATCGGTTCCGGTGACCACAAATTCATGCCCGTGCAAGTGGATCGGATGATTGGTCATGGTCAGGTTACCGACGCGTATGCGTACTCTGTCATTCTGATTACATACCATCGGATCAATACCGGGAAAAGCGCGACTATTGAAAGTCCACAGATTGAAGTCCAGCATGGTGCTGGTTTTCGGCGTGTAGCTGCCGGGGTCGATGTCATAAGCATTGAGCAGAAAACAGAAATCGCGGTCTACCCGGTGCTGACTCGGATCTTTGGGATGCGTGATCCAGAACCCCATCATGCCCATCGCCATTTGCGTCATTTCATCCGCATGCGGGTGATACATAAACGTACCCGGCCGCTTGGCAATAAATTCATACACGAATGTTTTTCCTGGTCCAATACCGGGTTGCGTGAGACCGGTCACACCATCCATACCATTGGGCAGACGTTGCCCGTGCCAATGCACGCTGGTGTGTTCGGGTAATTTATTGGTCACAAAGATGCGCACACGGTCGCCTTCTACCACTTCAATAGTGGGGCCCGGAGACTGACCGTTATAGCCCCATAAATTAGCCTTCATCCCCGGCGCAATTTCGCGCACGACAGGTTCGGCCACCAGATGGAACTCCTTGACCCCATTTTTCATACGCCACGGCAAGGTCCAGCCGTTGAGGGTAACCACCGGGTTGTAGGGACGCCCGTTCGGTGGCAACAGAGGAGCTTGTGTCGCCGCCCCATCCATGGTGGCGGCTTCAGGCAGCGACGCGGCACCAACCCGACTGACTAAACCTGCGCCAATGACGACAGCACCGGCACCGTTAATGAAATTTCTGCGTGAGACCATCATATTTATCCTTGAATTATCCTTCGATTAATCGGTGACCATGCCAGCAGAATTACCCGCTTTATCACTACTGGCAGCCGATGAACGGCCGGTCTGTGCCATTTTTAATGCGGAATCGGCGATCCAATAATCGCGTAGCGCTTCGATAGCACCATTGACACTGATGACTTGCGCTCGGGCGTCAGCCAACAAAGTAAACACCCCGATGAGCATGCCGTTGTAACGCAACATTTGTTCATCCGAGATCCGCTTCTTGAGGGGCACTATTTCATCCCGATAATGTCGGGCGATATCGTAGGCGCTGCGGTAGTCGGCATACGCGACGCGCACCTCCGAACGGGCGTTCACCGCCAGCTCTGCGCAACGATTGACGGCTTGCATGTACAACGCCTCGGATTTTGCCACCCGTGCGCCGCCCCAATCGAACAAGGGAATTTCAAGCTGAATTGAATAGCCATTCTCACGCGATGGGCTTGACTGATAGTTGTTACGGATCAAGCCTACGTCGAGAATGTTGATGAACCGCGTGGTCTTGATCAGTCCGAACGATGCCGCCAGAGCGGCAAGTTCGCGCTTAGCCATCATGATATCGAGTCGATTTTGCATGGCCTGCACTTCGACATCGGCGATCTCTTCAGGGGCTTTGGGCAGATCGGGGAGACGATCCGGCAATTCAAACGCGGTATGACTTCCCCATAAGCCGAGTAATCGTATGAGCTTTTCCCGTTGAGCAACTTGCATCTGCGCCGCACGGGCTAATTGCACGGTCGCGTCGGCATAGAAAGATTGCTCACGCATCTGCTCGAGTTTGCTCCAGTTGCCAACGGCCGCCATTTTGTATGCCAGTTGCGCGCTGACCTGCGCAGAAGCCGTGACTTGCCTCATATAGATAACTGTTTCTTGCGCTGAGACGGCAGAAAAATAGGCGTGACGTGTTTCATCGGCGAGCGCTAACGCTTGCGCAGCTGCACGCAATTGTGCCTGCTCGAAGTAGCGCCGTTCAATCTTGCTGGCCATCGGCATCGTCAATAAGCCCATCACCGGCAACATCAACGTGTGATCAATTTCGATATCATCGCCGCGGCGCAGGCGACCAAAGCTAAAAGAGGGATTCTTGAGACGCCCGGCCTGCACCACATTGGCCTCAGCGATCCCTAATTCGCTATAACTCGCCTGCAGGCCCTTGTTATTGAGCAGCGCAATCTTCACCGCATCATCGACACTCAGCGGTTTGGCGAGCAGCGGTGCGATGGTGTTGGCAACACTGATCGCATCCGCCTCAGATTTGACCCATTTGACTTCCTGACCGATGCGTTCCTTCGTCATCGACTGTACCGATGCAAAGCCGCCATCCTGCGATAGCGAGGCGCAGCCACCCAGAAATAAAACGGAGGCGCTAAGAGCGAGCGGGCGAAAAGTAACAAAAGATAATGGCATGATCGCTCCTTAGCGTGATTGCATGCCGTCGTGCGCTGGCATGGAGGATGGCATTTGATGGGAAGGCGATGCTGTTTTTTTGCCTTCGGGCGCGGAACTTGTTGCGGTCATATCGTCCATGTTTTTGTCAGACATGCCTTTCATGCCCGCCATGCCGGAGGCCTTCATCGCATCAGACTTGCCGACCTCAGCGTTGGACTTCTTCCAAGCCTGAATATCAGGATCCTGATAGCTTTTGTAATCCGAAAAAACTGATTGATAAAGCGTGCCAGAACCCATAACGTTGGGATGTTGTGGGTCTTCCGTAAAGGTCTGTGCGTGCACGGCGAACGGAAATAACACGATAGCGGCAAAGATTGCGCGCCTCGTAGAGAGGGTAAAAATCATGATGTCCTTGATGATGCAAACGCGAATTGCGTGCAAGATATGCACCCAAGTGCACGTCTTACGCGAAGGCAGAGCTGTGAAGGTGGCGACAGGCGACATCGCCTGTGCACGCACTTCTGCTATTTAGCTTGCGAGGGAGTGGGGAGGCCGTTCCAGGCCTTCGGGGAAGTGTGCGGTGAATCGCGCATCTGAATGGGAGCGGAACGCCAGATCAGTTTGGAATGGTGCAATTGGATCAAGCGTGAGAGGCAAACTGATAGCGGTACTCAGACAGCAACTGGCGCATGCACTGCATTTGGCGGCAGCGTGATGGTGGTTGCCGTCGGAAGAGGTGTTTCCTGCGGCATCCTGATGAAAACCACTGGAAGAAAATTGCCCATGATGCGCAGCATCTTGTTCGACATCGGCGCTATCCCCGTCATGCTGTGATATTCCAGGCATCCGGTGCTGATGTGCGCCCACGCAGGCGAGCATACCGGCCGATGCAAAGCCTTGTATAGGCAGAGCAAAGACCAAAAGCCATAATAATGCGATCTTGAGGAGGCGGGACATGGGCTGCAGTATAGGCCAGAACTAAAAGACTAACAATCTGAGTTGCGCCGTTTAGCGAATGCACAAGTAGTTGCGAGCGGATGAAATCGGGAGGCTGAATTGTTCACTGATGACGCGTTTTCGGGCATACAACATTCAATCGGCGTCTTGACCTAAAGGGCCTTGATTTTCCGTTTTCAAAGGAGCCTCTTGAGGTGGCTTAGCCATCGGCACGAACACACAGACACGCAGACCGGAATGCTTTACTTCGTCTGAGAACCCCAGTTCAATCTGCGCGCCCATCCGGTCTGTGACGGCCTTGACGATGGAAAGGCCCAGACCTGACCCGACTTGATCGCTTCCGAGAGTGCGATAAAACGGGTCAAACACCCGCTCCCGCTCAGCGATTTCAATACCCGGCCCTGAATCTTGGATTCTCAGGATTGCGCGGCCTTTCTCGGTGGTCACAGAAAGATCGACCCTGCCACCACCCGGGGTGTAGCGTAGGGCGTTATCGACTAAGTTTTTGACGACGGCAATGAGGTCTGACGCGTTGACCCAGAGTTGGGCGTCTTGCTCTCCTTCGACGCCAATGTCGATGTGCTTGTCCTCAGCCAGAGGCATCAGGTCTTCCAGTACCTGTCGATAGACGTGCTGCACCGATACAGACGACTTGGGTCGGTCAAGCGCAGCCTGCGCCTTGGCCAGGGTGAGAAGCTGGTCGAGCAGGTTGCGTCCGCGCTCTATGCCTCGGCGCAATGTCATGAGACGTGCCTGCGCAAGCGCAGACATATCGGCCTGGGCTAGTCGCTCCGCTTGCAGTGACAAGGCTGTCAAAGGCGACCGAAGTTCATGCGCTGCATCGGCCACAAACCGGCGCTGTGTTTCCATTGACTGGTCAACGCGGACAAGCAGACGGTTGATCGCCACCGCGAACGGGCGCACTTCGGCGGGAAGATGGCTTTCCTCGATGGGATGTAACGCTTGTTCGGCGCGCTGATCGATTTCCGCCGACAAAGATGCAATGGGCCGGAACATCTTGCGCACAAGGTCAGCCACGATCAACAGCAGTATGGGAACCAAAATCAAAAACGGTATCAAGGTACGCAAGGCGCTGCCACGGGCAATTTCATCGCGAATGCCGGTTTCTTGCGCCACGGCGATCCGCTCGCCACTGGACGTTGTTTTCACCAACACACGGAACGGCTCATCGTTGACTTCTAGTGTATGCAGTCCATCGGGTAGCGTCATCGGTAGTGGCAGCGGCGTTCCCTCCTCTCCTGTTCCTGCCGCCTTGCTGCCATTTGTCAGATATTGGACGATCACGCGCGACTCTTCATTGCTGTCTTTCGCGCGGCCATCGTCTCCAAGATGTGCCAGTGGCAGGTGTTGCCGATCAAACAGTGCCGCAACCTGGCGCAGCATGTCGTCTTGCAACTCATGGGCTTCGTTGAATGCGGATACGAAAGAAAATATCCCCGCCACCAATGCGATGACCAAAATAGCCAGCGACAGCGAAAAGGACAGCTTGAGCTGGACCGACTCGTTCAAGCGGTTTTTGAAACCATCCATCCGACCCCCCTGACATTTTTGATGATGTCGCCGCCCAGTTTGCGCCGCAGCGCATGGATCAGGAATTCGACGACGTTGCTTTCCACCTCTTCGCCCCATCCGTAGATACGGTCTTCCAGATCACTGCGAGAAAGAATGGCACCGGGTCGTGCCAGCAAAGCTTGCAATAAGGCGAACTCACGGTTGGAGAGTTGCACCGGGGCACTCTCGTTGACTGCGGCCTCCCGCGTGGCCGGATCGAGCGACACCACCCCGTTGCTGAGCAGGGATGTGGCGCTGCCTCCCTTGCGTCGTAGCACGGCGCGCATGCGGGCCAGCAGTTCGGCCATCTCAAAAGGCTTGAGCAAATAGTCATCGGCCCCGCCATCCAAACCGCGCAGTCGATCATCGAGGGCATCACGGGCCGTGATGATGATCAGGGGAACCGGGTCTTCTTTGGCGCGAATGCTGGTGAGCACCTCCAGCCCATCCATACCGGGAAGGCCAAGATCAAGCAGCACCAGGTCATAGTGCTGGCAACCCAGTGTCGTGAGGGCGGTTAGCCCGTTTTTTACCCAGTCGGTAGCATAAGAGGCATCTTTCAGCGCCTCTTGGATGGCTTCGCCAATCATGGCGTCGTCTTCGATCAACAGTACCCGCATTCTTGTTCCTATTGTTATTGTCGTATCCCCCGCTCCAGAGACATTGCTTGTATCACGGTAGCATTGAAGTAAGAACTTTATCTTTCAGTTTGATGTGGTGATAGATAGCAGCTAAAGCATGAATTCCTGCCAACCATAGGATGACATCGCCAAGAAACTTGTGTACGTCGCCCCAATCGGCAAGACCGGACAAATAAGCGTTTGCGATGAAAGGCAATTCGTTGATCCGAAACCCACCCAATAATGTCAAAGGATGACCCTCCGTTCCCAGCGCCAGCAGAGCAGAAAGCGGTAACGCAAAAAGCAAAGCCCACAGTACAAAATGCATCAACCGAGATAGGAGGCGCATCCATGTCGCCATCTGATGTCGGGGGGCAGCGGGACGCACTGTAACCCAGATCAAGCGGAGAAATGTGAGTGTAAATACGGTGATCCCCAAGGACTCATGCCAAACGATGTCATTGCGTGTACCGGGGTCGATACCGTCATGCAGCAATCGACCAAAGTCACCGGGACCCAAAACGAATGCGATGACGACAAGGATGGCCGTGATCCAATGAAAGGCTTTGCTTAATGTGTCGTATTGATGAGAATTGTTTTGTATCAAGTGTTCACCCTATTGAAATGTCCGTGTTGGCTAAATATGGCAGCATTTTCAATGCGCTGTTTTGGCGGCACGCTGCTTCAAGAGCAAGATAGCGCTCAGTATGAAAGCAAAAAGTGCAGCCGATGCCGAGTAACGACTCAGCGCCAATCCGCCTGCACTGAGCGGCTTGTCCAGAAAATCCCCCACCACAGCACCGAGAGGGCGGGTCAAAATGAATGCGGCCCAAAAAAGCAGGGTTCGCGACACATTTGTCCGATAGTAAGCGGCAACGACTAAGGCCAACAACGCGCTAAACACAATGGCCGCTCCGCTGTAACCGAGTCCTGCTGTGCCAGCCGTCCAGTCGCCCAGTGCCGTACCCAAGGTCTGAGAAAACATAATAGTTACCCAATAGAACATCTCGACCTTCGGTGAACTGACCGTGCCGACCGAAACTGAACCCAGCGTTCGATGCCAGATAAACAGAGAGCCGAACAACAAAGCGATCAGCAAGGTCGAGCCACCAGCGTAGCCAATACCAAGGGATCGGTCTGCAAAATCAGCCAGCGTCGTACCAACCGTAGTCGTTGCAATAATCGTGGCCCAGTAAAGAAAGGGCCGAAAGGTCTTGGTCTTTATTTGCGCAAAGACCGCAACCAGAAATACGGCGGAGAAAATAACCGTACCAATGAGGTAGCCCAACTTCATCGACATCGAAACGGCATCACCACCGGTTTCGCCCAGCGTGGTGGCGGCAATCTTGATGACCCAAAAAACGAGGGTCACCTCAGGGACTTTGCTGAAGACTTTTTCTGCTGAAGTATTCATATTGTTGTTTGCAGGGAGTCGAAACTGGTCAACAGATCAGCCATCGCCTTTTTGCAGTCGGTTTGATTAGGAGCGTCTGCACGCAGCGCGCTGAGGGCATGATCAATGGACTTGTCGAGTACGTGCCAATCCTCCGCTGCACGAGGCTTCAGGCCTGCCTCCGCCGAATCCCATGCGAGCTCCAAATCCTTGATCCGAGTTTTAGCTGCTGGCAGATCGCCCTTTTCCACGAGGGCGGCAACGTCGGCGGCGATGCGCTGAAATGCAGACAAGTCTCCCAATGTGGACGCGGCCTTTGCCTGACTGGTTGCTGATGCGGCAGAGCCTGCCCTATCGGTGTCGTGGGACTTGGAGCAGCCAGCCGCAAGGACCAGGACAGCGATGGCCGATAGTGCGGCAACGGGGCGGGTTAGCGAATGGAGATAGCGCATGATTTTTCCTTAAGTTATTGGGTAGAGGGTAGTTATTCGACGGCTGGTGCATGCATGCCGCGGTCAACGCTGAACTGCGCGACCGCGACTAACATCACGATCACTGTCAGAAATAGAGCGCTGGTCCACATCGCACCCATACCGAGGCCACCATAGGTCTTGGCCTGCGTCAGCATGTCGCCGAGCGCGGCACCGAACGGGCGTGTCAGGATGTAGCCGATCCAGAAGGTCAGCACGGCGTTGCCACCTATACGCCATGCCGCATAGGTCATGGCGATCAGTACGCCGAACAACAGTGCGCCCCATGTGAAGCCAAGACCCAATGCTTCGGTCGCCAGGTCGCCTGCCGCCGTGCCAAGTGCGAACGTGCAAAGAATGGTCGCCCAGTAAAACAACTCCCTGCGTCGGGTGAAAATCTGATGGATGGACAACGTGCGCTCCACCCAAAACCACACCGCAAAAATACCGGCCAGTGCAACGGCAAATGCCGACGTGCTGACGTACAGGCTAACGCCGAGTCCATCGGTGAGCAGGTCAGTAATCTGAGTGCCCACCACACTGACGAGCACGACCGTGAGCCAGTAAATCCAGGGCGTGTAGCGTTGCGTGCGTAACTGCATGAACAGGGCAATAGCCAGCAGCGCGCCCATCACGATACTAGTCATGCCTTGGCCAAAGCCCGCATTGACAGCCAGAAAGTCGGCTCCGGTTTCTCCGACCGTCGTGGACATGATCTTGATGATCCAAAATGTGAGCGCAATTTCAGGGACTTTGTTGCGCCAGGTTGAGGGTGAGTGGGATTTCTGCATACGCATTGAGTGATCTCCGGCAAAGGTGGGTTGTTCTTGCAGCAAGTCTGACCGGCCAAACTTAGCCCAGCCATAGGCCCATCACTTGCGCACCTATCTGATGTGGATTAATTTTCCAAAGAGAGTTCGATGAACGCGGATGGCAAGGCCGCACCTGCCGTGTCCGGCGGGCAATGAACGCCGAAATAAATACGCGCCCGGGCAACAGGTAGTCCTGCTAGTGCCAGACCAGCCCTACGCCCGATGTGGGATAGCGTGCAAAGGTGGCGGTATCGGCCACTTGATCGGTCCTGCGCATCTGACGGCGGTTGACCATGCGCTGGCAACTATCACGATCTATTCGTTGTTATCTAAAATGTATACAGCACAAGCGATACGGTCTGCGATGCCGTCAGTGCCGACATGCGTGAACCGACAACATATTTTAGTGGTCAAACTTGCATTCCCTATCGATAAGGAGAGCAGCATGAAACGCTTCACTCTTTTGCTAACGCTGGCGGCGATTGTGTCGATATTACTCGGCGGCTGTGTAGTGGAACCGTATGGAGATGGGTATCGGCATGATGGTGGCAATTGGCATGATCACGATCATGATAGGGGCGGGCAAGATCGCCACTATTAGGTTCAGAACTGACGCATTGTGTTACGGCGGCGTTGTGTTCGCCAGCCGAAGGTTTTGATGCAGGTTCTCAAAGAGGCGTATCTCAAAGACGTCTCTTTGTAACGGCGTCTACACGATTTCCGTCTGGCTAAAGAGCCAGTTCCGAAACGCTTTGATTTTTCCGCTATCTATTCGCGCGGCACGATAACAGACAAAATGCATTTCGCGGATCAGCGGGCGAAACGTCGTTTTGCCCAGTTGCACCAACGCCCCATCGGCCATCTCCTGTTTTGCCAGACGTGTACTTTCCAGCGCCACCCCAAGACCGTTGAGGGCCGCAGAGATCGCCAGCGCACCGCGATCAAACGACAGTCGGGGCCTCTCAGGGAGTGTGAGCCCATGCAAATCGAACCAGTTTTTCCACGTAACAGGGCTGAGTTGCGAATCGATGAGGGTAAAGCGTGTCATGTCATTGAGATCAATCTCCGCATTGCCTTTGAGTAATTTTGGCGAACATAGCGGCGCGATAACCTCGGTGCCGAGCGCTTCAATGGTCACCCCGGAGCGCGCTTTTGCTGCGCCGTAGGCAATCGCAATATCGATTTCTTCGTGCTGGATTAAATCCATCGGTTCTGCGCCGGACGACATCCTGATAGTAATCAATGGATGTTGCTGCATGAAATGCGGCAAGTGCGGCCCTAGCCATTGCGAGGCAAAGCTTGGCGTGGAATGGACCGCCAGTGACTCGGTCTCTGCCGGTAAACGGAGGTCCGCGCAGGATGACTCGATCAAATCAAATGCGCGTGATAAACCGGCTAATAACTGCACGCCGTCTGACGTGAGTGCCACGCGCCGGGTCAGTCTTTCAAATAACGGTTTTCCAAAATAGGTTTCAAGTCCGCGAATTTGGTGGCTGATGGCGGAGGGCGTCAGATGCAACTCTTGCGCGGCCAGCGCAAAGCTGCCTTGCCGGGCTGCTGCCTCAAAGGCGCGTAGTGAAAAAAAGCTGGGAAGTTTTCGCATGACGTTTTGGTGTTGAATTTGCGCACGGAGGTTATAGGTGAACTGAATTCATCATTGGTGAAAATGTATCGTTTGTCAAGGCGCCGACAGCGCCGGATGATCGGATCAAGCTACCGAATCAAGCCATTCAACAATACCGTCCCAACAGGAGCAAATCATGTCAGCAGTTATCGATCGCGTATCCCTGTATCAGCCCAAACAAAAGGGGCTAAAGTTCCCCACCATTCCCACCTTTGCAACCCATGCCCAGGAGCGCCAACATCGCAAAGAGCGCCTCGTCGCTGCCTGCCGTGCGTTTGCCTTGCATAGTCTCGATTATGGCTTCGCCGGTCATTTGACGGTGCGCGACCCTGAGTTTCCCAACCTGTATTGGACCAATCCGATGGCGGTCCATTTTTCGCAGGTAAAACTGTCCAATCTGATCCTTGCCGATCACAAGGGCGAAGTAGTTGAAGGCGACTATGCATTAAATCGCGCCGGATTCGTGCTGCACTCCGCCGTGCATGAACTGCATCCCGAGATCGTCGCGATGTGTCATGCGCATACGATTTACGGCACCGCGTGGGCCGCAACCGGACGATTGCTGGACCCGATCACGCAAGATGCCGCCGTCTTTTTTGAAGACCACATCGTCATCAACGACGAAGCAGGCGCAGTTGCGGTGGAAGAGGGCGCGGGCTATTCGGTAGCTGCGCAATTCAAAAATGTGAAAGCGGCAATCCATCAAAATCACGGCTTACTCACCGTCAGCCGTCACAGCATCGAAGACGCTGCATTCTGGTTTATCGCCCTGGAACGGGTTTGTCAGCAGCAATTGATCGTCGAAGCCAGTGGCATCAAGCCAACGTTTGTCACGCCTGAGCGTGCCCGCTATAGCCGCGAGCATGTCGGCAGTCCTTTCATCGGCTGGCTGCATTTTCAGCCTATTTACGAGCAACTCGTCGCGACACAACCGGATATGTTTGATTAGGAGGTAGCCAACAGGGAGTCGTCATCACGCGATGTAATACTGAATAAAAATTTGCCAGATATCCGGGACGCACGGTTCGACCTTGCAGACCCAGATCAGAAAATCAAAAAAATCAGGAGACAGCAAAATGCATACCCAGGTAATTGACGCAGTTGAGATTCACACAGAGGAGTCGCACACCTACAGCAAGGTGATGTGGCGTCTCATTCCCTTTCTATTTTTATGTTACGTCTGCGCCTACATGGACCGCGTCAACGTCGGCTTCGCCAAGTTGCAGATGATGAACGATCTCAACTTAAGCGACGCCGTCTATGGACTGGGTGCAGGGATGTTTTTCGTTGGCTATTTGCTGTTTGAAATACCCAGCAATCTGATCATGCAAAAAGTCGGCGCACGGCGCTGGGTTGCCAGAATCATGGTGACCTGGGGCGTGATTTCAGCGGCGATGATGTTTGTCAACACGCCGACCAGTTTCTACACCATGCGGTTTTTGCTCGGCGTTGCCGAAGCCGGTTTCATCCCCGCTATTTTGCTGTATCTCACCTATTGGTTTCCGGCATCGCGCTGCGGCAAAGTGACGGCACTTTTCCTGACCGGTATTCCGATGTCGGGTGTGATCGGCGGTCCCCTCTCGGGCTGGATATTGCATGCGATGAGCGGGGCGTATGGGCTGGCCGGATGGCAATGGCTGTTTGTGCTGGAGGGTATTCCAACCGTGCTCCTGGGTGTGATGGCGTGGTTTTATCTGGACGACCGGATTGCCGACGCAAAATGGCTCACAGCAGAACAGCGCGCGATGCTGCAAAAAAATATAGACGCTGATCGACAGAGCAAACATTTGCATTCGCTGCGCGATGGCTTTACCAATCCCAGGGTCTGGTTGCTGAGTTGTATTTATTTGTTTTTTACGATGGGGCTGTATGGCGTCAGTTTCTGGCTCCCTACAATAGTCAAAGCCAGCGGTGTTTCAGACGCTCTCAATATCGGTTTGCTCACCGCCATTCCCTACGCTGCGGCGACGGTTGCCATGATCATGACCGGACGCAGTTCCGACCGGCGTGGCGAGCGCCGCTGGCATCTTGCGCTGGCGGGTTTTGTCGGGGCGATTGGCTTGGTGTTCAGTGTGTTGTACGCGCAAAATACCGCCATAGCCATGGTCGCGCTGACATTCGCGACCATGGGCATCATGACCACTATTTCGCAATTCTGGACCTTGCCGCCGACGATACTTGGCGGCGCCGCAGCGGCGACCGGCATTGCGCTGGCGAACTCCATCGGTAGCGTCTCGGGGCTGATCAGTCCGTATCTGCTGGGATGGGTGAAGACTGTGACGGCCAGTACTAACGACGGTGTGCTGGTGCTGGCTGCTAGTCTGGTGATCGGAGGATGTCTGGTGTTTACGTTACCGGCGCGGCTGGTCAATCGTAGTAGGTAAAGTAACGGCAGCAATTGCAATGATAAAGATCGCCCGGCTGTATTGCCGTGAGCGGTCTTTGTCATTTTTTGCATATATATTGTCATCTTCATGCAAAATGCACACTACAGAGGGCACTACAGAACGTACTGCAAGATGGAAAAAGTGTCCCGGTAATCACGATGGAGGAGTGACATTTGGCTATGAATTTGCATCAGCTACGCTGTTTTCATGCGGTTGCCCTGCACGGCAGTTTTACGGCTGCCGCACGGACCTTGTTTGTGGGCCAGCCAAGCATTACCACGCACGTGAAGGCGCTCGAACAGCGATTTGGTGTAGAACTGTTTTCACGGCATGGTCACATCGTCGAACTGACCGATACCGGCCAGAGATTACTCACCATCACCAATCGTATTTTTACCTTAGAGACGGAGGCTGAAGAAACCCTGCGTGCCGCTGGCGGCCTGCTAGAAGGCAAGATTCGTATATCCGCTTTTGATCCGGTTCAGGTGACCCAAATGGTGGTGGCCTTTGGCAAGCGTTACCCTGAAGTTCAGGTAGCGCTCGCGTTTGGAAATTCGGGTGAGCTGAGCGCTAGCTTGCTGGAGTTGCAGGCCGATATCGCCGTCTTGCCGCGTCTGGGTGACAAACGCTTTTTTTCCGTCCCGTATCGACGCGCCAAAATTGCCCTGCTAGTGGGTGCCAGTCATCCGTGGTTTGAGCGCAGCGATATTCGGGTCGAAGAGTTGGAGGGCCAGCGCTTAGTTACCCGAGAAAGCGGCTCCATGCAGCAACAAGTATTCGATGCCTATCTGGCTGAGTGCGGTGTGAGCGTACGGCGGGTGTTGGAAATCGATAGTCAGGATGCGATCCGCGAAGCTATTGCGGCGGGGGTTGGCGTGGGCATTGCGCTCGACGCGATCTATCCGGATACGCGCTTACGCACGCTCAATATTACGGACGCGCCAATGTTCATCGATCTCGAGCTGGCGTGTCTGGCTGAGCGGCGGGAAGCGCCGGTGATACGGGCATTTTTTGAAGTAGTGAACTGTTTACAGAACGGATTGGAGCAATAAATTGTGATCGCTTGCCCCTGAAAAAATGACGTACTGACAGACAAGTAAAAGACAAGTAAGCCAGTAAGTCATTTTTTTGATATTCCACAGCTGATTTTATTTCTTGATAGATTGCTCCAGCGCCTCAAATCCTTCCATCACAAACTGCGTGCGCGCTGCCCCTTTCAGGTGATCGCTTTCGGTCAATATCTGGACCAGTTTTCTGGTTACCAATCTGCGTTGCACGATTTCTTCTTCGATGGTTGCGCCTTCGGCTACTTCCAGCACGTTACCGCTGCAATAGCTATTGGGCGCACCGTTGACGCTTTGCAGCCATGTATAAAAATGCTCTGCGCTGGCGTGTGGATTCGATCCGCGCACAGCGTCGCGCAGTAGTTTGCGAAACATGAAAACACCGGCGTCAAACTTGGTCGGATTTTCCAGCGCATGCACCGCGATAGGCCGTTGGCTAATGATCGCTTCATAGTCGCCCGGCGCTTGCTGCGCGTCTCTGTAACCGGCGCGTTCACGGTGATTGGGCGGTATCGGCGGAAAGTCTTCCAGCTTGTATTTGCCAAAGCGTTCCGGGCGTCGCATGGCGACCTGGCCTTCCAGAAAATCAATGGTCTCGTAACCGACCATTTCTTCATTGCCGATGCCGCGCGTATCGATATTCGGTCCCATCACGCGCCAGCCGATCATCTTGCTATTTTCATCGTCCACCGGCACGGTCCAACGCACGATATGAAAGCGGCTAAACAGTTTTTTGGCCGCGCCATCTTCCGAGGTGTACGCATGCAGGCTAAGGTTGGGCAGCGCCTGATGCTGGATACGAATAAAAAGGCGATCTTTATCGACGCGCCGTGCGCCAGCGCACGCGAGCCCACGCCCTTCATGAATCGGAATAAATTGCATATCGGGGGCCACTTCCATCGAGGCCGCGCCTACCTCATTAAAGGTCGTTCCCTGAAAATTACCATCGACCACATTGGCCGAATTATGCAGCGCCGTCGGATGATAATTGTCGGCGGCATTGTCTTGTACTTGCAACCAGTTGCAATGCTGAAAATTGCTGTAGGGGACTAATTTGTCGTCGGCATGGACGGTGAAATTAGTCTCCCATTCAGGAAACGGCGGTTCTTTTTCTGGCGAGCCCATGTAAGCGAAGACCAGACCGTTGCGCTCAAACGCCTTGTACGCGCCTTGCTGGATCGAGCAGGCAAATTTTGCGGCTTCTTTTTCTTCGCCCTTGGGGTAGGGGACATGCAGGCAAGTACCGTCAACGTCGAACACCATGCCGTGGTAGCAGCAGCGGATACCGTGCTCCTGAATCGCGCCATATTCGAGCGAAGCGCCGCGATGCACGCAATGGGCGTGGAGTACGCCAACGCTGCCGCTTTTGTCGCGGAAGGCGACCAATTCTTCATTGAGAATTTTGATGAATTTTGGCGTGTCACCCAGCTCAATCGACATACACACCGGATGCCAGAAAGTGCGCATGTATTCACCCATCGGCGTACCCGGACCGGTCTCGGTCAGTTCGGGATCGTGCCCCGGAGTTTTGCTGGTGTAGTAGCCGCCGTAGGGGATCAGCTTTTTATGTTTTAACGATTCATTCAGCTTTGCAGTATCGACTTTGGTATCCATGTATTTATCTCCTCAGACCATTATTCGGCAGGGTTGTCTATCCTGAGGCTCAACATACGTGTCGGCATAGCTGCTGTCGAATTCAATTTTGGGATGAGGTTCATACGTTATTCCCATTGGACCCATGACTTGCCGCCATCTAGGATCGGGTTGCAGAAACAAAATAAAAACACCAGAGACGAGAGGTACGCATGCAAGACCATCCATCGCAAACAGGTTCATCCTCTTTAATGCTGTCGCTGCTGGTGCGGCAAATCAGGTTTGAGGCCATTGGGATTCACTCCTTTGAACTGGTCCATCCAGCCGGAGAAATGTTGCCCGTCGTGCGTGCTGGTGCGCATCTTGATATTGCACTTGAGGGCGACATCAGGCGGCAATATTCGCTCTGCAACGATCCGGCGGAGCGGCATCGCTATGTGATTGCGGTTCTGCGCGAGGAGGTCGGGCGTGGCGGCTCGCGTTTAATGCACGAGAGTCTGCGGGTGCAGGATGTAGTTTCGGTCAGCTATCCCCGGAATAACTTTGGCCTTGTGAGCGGTGCCAGAAAACATATTTTGCTCGCCGGCGGGATTGGCGTGACGCCGTTAAAAGCGATGGCGCATGATCTTGAAAGCGCGGGCGAAGAGTACGAACTGCACTATTGCGCGAAAGGTGAAGCGCACGCGGCTTTTCGTGACGAATTTGCCGCTCAGGTTGAAAAGGGTCGCGTGATATTTCATTTCGATGGCGGAGACCCGCGTGATGGTTTGGATATCGGCGCTCTGCTGCAACGCTACGTTGAAGGTACGCATGTTTACTATTGCGGCCCGGGCGGCTTCATGGCAGCTTGTGCAAACGCCGCCCGACACTGGCCAGCCAGCGCGGTACATTGTGAGCACTTCAAAGCACCGGAGCCGGTCAACGGTAAGGCGGCTGCATCTGAAGTGGCAGAAAGTTGTTCTGTACAGATTGCCAGTACCGGCGCAGTCATCGCTATCCCGATGGATAAAAGCATTGTTGAAGCGCTGGCCGACAACGGCATAATCATCGAGACTTCATGCCAGTCCGGTCTATGCGGCACCTGCAAAACGCGCTATCTGTGCGGCGAGGTTGATCATCACGACTTTATTCTTTCGGATGACGAACATGTGGAATATTTAACCACCTGCGTTTCACGCCCGAAAAGTAAATTGCTTGTTCTCGATCTATAGCGCTATTACAGAATTGCCGTTTTCAGAATCAGGCCGATCACGGCGCAGGCGGCGATGACGAGCATGACATTGCGTTTAAAGCGCAATAAGGCAATGGCCGCAGCGATGGCGATCAACGCCGATACCCCATCGAAGCGCGCCTCCACACCGTGCGGCCAGAGCACGTGATAGCCGAAGAACACCGCCAGATTCAGAATCACGCCTACTACGGCGGCGGTGATTGCGGTGAGTGGCGCGGTGAACTTGAGATCGTCGTGGGTCGATTCGATCAGCGGACCGCCTGCCAGAATGAACAGGAACGATGGTAAAAAGGTGAACCACGTCACCAGCGTAGCGGCGAGGGCCCCGGCAAGAAACAGGTTATCCGGTCCAAACAAGGCCTTCACATAACCACCCACAAAACCGACAAACGCCACCACCATGATCAGCGGCCCCGGCGTGGTTTCGCCCAGCGCCAGACCATCGATCATCTGGGGCGGTGTCAGCCAGCCATAGTTTTCTACCGCGCCTTGATAGACGTAGGGCAATACAGCATAAGCCCCGCCAAAAGTGAGCAAGGCCGCCTTGGTAAAAAACCAGCCCATTTGCGTCAACGCGTGGTGCCAGCCGTAGATTGCTGTCAATAACCCCATCGGAATCGCCCACAGCAGCGCGCCGACGATGCTGATGCGCAGCAGAGTGGCCCAACGGAATTGCGCATGCGCTGGAGTCGGTGTGTCGTCGTCGATGATGGCCGGGCCGAACGATTGATCACTCTTGCTGTGACCGCCTCCGAGCTTGAATTTGTCCGGCAGCACGCGCCCGCCGATGATGCCGATCAGGGCCGCCGCTGCGATGATGGCTGGAAACGGTACGTTGAGGGCAAAGATCGCCACGAAAGCGGCGGCGGCAATCATCCATAGCGCGTTGTTCTTAAGTGCACGGGAGCCGATCCGATGCGCTGCCTGCAGCACGATTGCGGTCACCGCAGGCTTGATGCCATAGAACAGGCCCGCCACCAGCGGCAGATTGCCAAAGGCGATATACAGCCATGACAGCGCAATCAGTATCAACAAAGAGGGCAGAACAAACAGCACCCCGGCGATGATGCCGCCCTTGGTTCGATGCATCAGCCAGCCGATATAAATGGCGAGCTGCTGCGCCTCCGGGCCGGGCAATACCATGCAGTAGTTCAGTGCATGCAGAAAACGTCGCTCCGAAATCCAGCGCCGGTTTTCGACCAACTCCTGATGCATGATCGCGATCTGTCCGGCTGGACCGCCAAAGCTGATGAATCCCAGTTTTAGCCAGAATGCAAAGGCATCCCAAAAGCGGATCGGAGATGGCTGGGGTTGGGCGCTCAGGTGTATTTCTGTTGGTCGCATCATTACTAGCCATCGGAAAGGGGATTGTTATCAACATGCTGCAACATTGATATGCGTATGATTTGCCATCATTTTCTATCTGGGAGTTGGCGTCAATGGAAAGGAAAATGGTTGTCTCTTTTTTGACTAAACGCAGTCTCTATTGCAGGTTACCGGACCAGCGAGACCAAGCCTGTGCGCCGTTCAAGCGGCTTTCTCTCGAATATAGGTCATGTTAGGATTGTTCTTAACCGATATCTTCACAGCCCACGCCATTAGTATTTTTTGAGAGAGCCTGTTCATGATCAATCGCCGTACCTTTCTACATTCCGCCGCCGCAACGGCAACGTTGACCGCACTCGGTATCCCGCTCGAGGCGCTTGCCGCCAATCAGGTCAAACTCGGCAAAGTCTCCGCTTTCTCTTTTGAAATATTGATTGCACAAGCCCGGGCCCAAGCCCAAACGCCGTATAAAGCGCCGCCCACCGCAGCGCGCGAGATACTGGAAAAAATCGATTACGAAGCGCTCGGTAAGATCAAATACGACACCGATTACGCCTTGTTCGCCGATGGCCCCGGGCAATTTCCGGTGACCTTTTTTCACCTTGGCCGTTTCTTTCAAGCGCCAGTCCAGATGTCTTTGGTGGAGGGCAGCGGTGCCGCCGCGCGTGCGCGTGAAATCGTCTACGAAGAACGGTATTTCGACATGCCAGCCGATAGCCCGGCGCGAAAAATGCCCCAAGGCAGCGGCTTTGCGGGCTTTCGTTTTCAGGAAAGCCGCAGCGGCGATCAGGCCAAACTTGACTGGCATAAAAACGATTGGGTCGCCTTTCTCGGGGCATCTTATTTCCGTGCGATTGGTGATCTCTATCAATATGGTTTATCGGCACGCGGCATTGCGCTTGATGTTGCGCAGCCAGATAAGCCGGAAGAATTTCCTGCCTTTACCCATTTCTATTTCACGGTCCCCGACGACAACAGCGACACCGTGATCGTCTACGCGCTGCTCGATGGCCCCAGTATTTGCGGGGCCTACAAATTCGTCATGCAACGCGGTGCGGGTGTCACGATGGAGGTGGAGACCGCCTTGTTTTTGCGCCGCGATATCGGGCGCTTTGGGATCGCGCCGGTGACCTCGATGTTTTGGTTTTCAGAAACGGTCAAAGCCACGGGGGCCGACTGGCGGCCAGAGGTGCATGACTCCGATGGATTGGCAATGTGGAGCGGCGCTGGCGAGCATATCTGGCGACCGCTCAATAACCCGGCGCAAACAACCGCATCCGCATTTGGCGACACCAATCCGCGCGGCTTTGGCTTGCTACAACGCGACCGCAATTTTGATCATTATCAGGATGGTGTGCATTACGAGCGGCGTCCGAGTCTATGGGTCGAGCCGCTGGCAGGGTGGGGCGAAGGCGCGGTGCAGTTAATTGAAATCCCGACCGATGACGAGATTCACGATAACGTTGTCGCCATGTGGGTGCCGCACGCCAAAGCCGTCGCCGGGAATAGTTATCGCCTGCGTTATCGGCTGTATTGGCAGAACGATGAACCGTTCCCGAGTACGCTTGCCCGTTGTGTCGCCACGCGACTAGGCAACGGCGGCGTGCCCGGCCAGCCGCGTCCGCAAAATGTACGTAAATTCATGGTCGAGTTTTTGGGAGCGCCGTTAGAAAAACTGGCGTTTGGGGAGTTGCCAGAAGCAGTCTTGAGCACCACACGCGGCGAATTTTCCTACGTCTTTACCGAGGCGGTTCCTGACGGTGTGGCCGGTCACTGGCGCGCGCAGTTCGACTTGAAAGTCGATGGCACAGCGCCGGTAGATTTACGCTTGTATTTGCGGCATAAAGGGGAGACTTTGTCGGAGACGTGGCTGTTTCAGTATCAGCCGTTTAAGACGCGTGTGGTGTATGCGGCTAATTAAATCCATCATGGTCACGCGATTACCGTCATCGGATGGATTTCTTCGCATATTTTTAGCCAGACCTTGTTTTCAGCCATCTTTACATCATACGTTTGCTGAAGGTTCAGCCAGGACTGCGCATCCCCGCCGAAAAATCTGGCTAAGCGGAGCGCCGTATCGGGCGTCACACCCCGGCGCTCCAAAATAATATCGTTCACACGTGTTGGCGGGACATACAACGCCTTGGAAAGCGCATTCGGACTCATTGCCAATGGCTTCAAAAAATCTTCACGCAGGATTTCGCCGGGATGTATCGGACGCAAACCATTTTTAAATTTAGACATAATGATTCCTAATGATAGTCAACAATTTCAACCTGTTCAGGACCACCGCCCGTCCAGATAAAGCACACTCGCCATTGGGCATTGATACGGATACTGTATTGCCCGGCGCGGTCCCCAAACAGTACCTCTAAGCATAACGACTACTGCAAACGGGCGACATCGTTCTGTTCCCTCAGCTCTCATCGGTATCGTAAAATAGTCAATTTTGGCAAGTTACAAGTAGTGATTTTGGTGGCGATATTGTCTTTACAATTAACGGGCTTTTAAGCTTCCGCTGACTATTAAGCAGTATCTGGTTGGCTGGGGCCCAGCCCTAAACAAGGAAATAAAAATGACCGATAAATTCATGCAAGCAGCCATTGAAGAAGCCCAAAAAGGATTGAGTGAGGGCGGCATTCCCATCGGTTCAGTCCTGGTCATCGACGATAAAATCGTCGGACGAGGACATAATCGGCGCGTCCAAAATAGCAGCGCAATTTTGCATGCCGAAATGGACTGTCTGGAGAACGCAGGCCGACTCAAGGCCAGCGATTATCAACGAGCGGTCATGTACTCCACCCTGTCTTGTTGCGATATGTGTAGCGGCGCAGCTTTACTCTACAAAATTCCCAAAATTGTTATCGGTGAAAATCAAACCTTTCAAGGCCCCGAGGACTATATGCGCTCACGCGGGGTGACGCTGGAGATTGTAGACAATGCTGAATGTATCGCATTGATGCGCGATTTTATTCAAGCCCGACCAGCGTTATGGGACGAGGATATTGGCGAGGTTTAAAAGTCATGCATCCTGACCTTCTTGCCGCACGGGAACTGATTTATGACCCATGCGGATTCACCTGCTCAGAGCCAGAAATGGAAGCCGAAAGCGCCGATTATGGCGCTTATGCTTTTGTATTAAATGGCCTTGCCATGCGCTGTCGGATCGCAAAAATCACGCCGACAAAAATCGGGCAATTTGTGACGTTATGGAAGCGCATCGGGAACGGTCCGATTCAACCTTACGACGCATCGGATCGATTGGATTTTTTTATTATCAGCGTGCGCAAAGACGATTGTTTGGGACAGTTTGTGTTTCCAAAATCCGTTCTCTGCGAGCAGGATGTCGTGTCAACAGATGGCAAAGGCGGCAAGCGCGCCATGCGTGTTTATCCGCCTTGGGATACGCCTGTGAGTCGGCAGGCGCAAACAACGCAGCGGTGGCAACTTGCGTATTTTCTCGATATTTCTTCTGCTGATCAGGACAGGCGAATCAATTGCGTTCGATCAAAGATGCTCTATACCATTCAGACTTAGATAAGTGGCGTACACATTTTGTTACGACATAAACAATTTGTATTGTCGGCGTGGTCGGATGTGTTCGCGTTGATGCGGTGTAGCACCGATACATCTCAACTCCAAACATAACCATTAATAGGAATACGTCATGTCCAAGCGCAATCGTTCATCAAAAACCATCGTTCTCACTGCATTAGTGGCAATCTTCGCCAGCGCTGCCGGGTGTGCCATGGCCGAAACAACATGGCAAAAGGATCATCCACGGCGCACAGAAGTGAATGACCGTCTGAAAAATCAAAATAAACGCATCAACAATGAAGTCAAAGAAGGTGAGATCAGCAAGGGGCAAGCGAAGACCTTGCACAAAGAAGATCATGCCATTCGTCAGGAAGAGCGTGATATGGCCAGGCAAGATGGCGGCCACATCACTAAATCCGAGCAAGGTGTCTTGAATCAACAAGAAAATGGCGTTAGCCGGCAAATCGGTAAATAAATCCAGATCATCTATCTGATGTAATCGGGCCTCCTCAGAGGCCCGATTGCATGTCTGTGGCGTGGAATTGCTGCCGCAGACATGCCCTGATAAGCATGTTTACGGGAGTTGACAAAAGGCACCCATTTAGACACCATAATGGCTGCACTATATTATTGACTCTGGAGACCGTCATGAGTGAAGTAATGACCATCAAGCAAATGCCTGCCGATTTGAAACGATACTGGGCTGAAGAAGCCAAGAGGCATGATCGCTCTATGAACAAGGAAGTTCTTCGCGTGTTGGAGGAGGAGCGCGCTCGGCGCGAAACTGCCAAAGTCCCGGGCAAAGACATGGATAGCATTATGGTGGCCGCCAGTCGGCTGCAAAGCTTCGCACTGATTGATCAACGCCCCATTGAAGAGATTCTGTATGACGAAGAAGGCATGCCCAAGTGAAGAAAAAACTCGAAGCTGCCGTGGTAGATTCATCGGCATTGATCTGTATCGCTAAGAGCGAGCCTGCCGCTCATTCGTTTCTCCTTGAGATGGGGAGTGCCGACAAGCTCTACATCTCCGCGGCGACGCATGCCGAAGTGATTTTGGCGACGATGTCTCTGCAAGGGAGGGATGCCGTCGATGCAATGGAGGCGCTTATGGCCTCCTTGAAAATCGAGACTATGGATTTTGGTGGCGACGATATCGAAGGCTATAAAGACGCGGCGATGAAGTATCACCTGAAGGCAAAGCCCTCCGGTGCGCTCAATATGGGGGATGTGTTTTCATTCCAGCTCGCTGTGAAAATGAACTTGCCGTTGTTTTTTCAGGGGAAGGATTTTTTGAAGACGCCGGTGAAAAATGCCACGAACATTTTGGGGTATGAAATGAACGAAAAAAATCTGGGTGTGCCAATCAAGTCAAGCCCAATTTTGGGATAGCAATTATTATGTCGCGATGCCATCGCGTCGACTCTGAGCCAAGGCCAACGTCTGACCGTACAGCTCACGAAACTTCGCATCCCACACTTCCCACCAGCGGCAAATGCAACACCACCGCAGTCCCCGTGACAGCAGTGCCAGAGATTTTAAGTTTTCCCCCGAACTGACGGGTACGTTCATGCATCCCCAAAATCCCCCAGGCGTCACGACCGAGCAATTGTTGCGTGTTGATGCCTTTTCCGTTATCCCGGATTTCAACCGTGATGACGTTGTTCTCATGCGTCACTGTAATCGTCACTTTCGATGCCGCCGCGTGTCGGACCACATTAGTTAGCGACTCCTGCACGATCCGAAACAGCATCGTGCTACGTTCTGAATCAAGCGCAATATCGGCCGCAAGTTGCGTGATGGTGCATTCGCATTGCAGTCCGGTACGCTCCTGAATTTGATCGGTGTACCACTCCAGTGCGGCCCACACACCCAGATTGTCGAGCACACTGGGACGCAGATCGGAGATGACCCTTCGCACGGTCTCAATGGCGGAATCGGCTTGCGCCACCGCTTCAGTCAGTAGCGGGTCTGCCGGGTTGCCAGCTTGCATAGAGCGATCAATCGAGACTGAGACATTGGCCTTGATACCGGTCAAGACGCCGCCCAATTCGTCATGAAATTCACGTGCAATGCGTTTGCGCTCTTCTTCCTTCATTTTTTCCTGATGATCCGACAGTTGTCGCAATTGCAGATAAGAGCGCTGCAATTCGATTTCTGCACGCGTGCGATCGGCGTCCAGTTTGTCGGCGATGAGCATGCTGTGTTGATGGGAGCGGTTAATTTCCTTCAAATACACCAGCATCATCACCGATGAAGAAATCAAGCCGCTAAAGCGCCCCACATACCAGCCCAAAGATAAACGGCTGCCGCCCGCCATCGTGATGGCGTTGTCGCACAGCAGCGCGATCAACGAGATCCCCAGCCAGACATGCAACACGTTGCGGAAGCGACTGGCTCGCCACAAAAACAACAGGGACAGCAAAATCAGAATCTGCAACCCGGGAGCAATGCCAGAACTGGTAATGCCACGATAATCGCCATTGATATCCAAATCAGGGAGAAATTCGCGAAAAACGGTGACCATTGCCACCGTCGTAGCCAGCGCTGCAAATAACACTAAAACGGTGCGCCGCAGAGATTGCGCATGGTTCGTGGTGACATGGTTGGGATGACGCAATTCACTCCAGGCGAACAGCAAAATGCCAATAGCCGGACCGGCATGCCAAAACAGCCATAGCCACACCATGGTTTGGGTGCCGCCGAATAAAGCGAACCCTTCAATAAAAACGCCCGGAAAAGAAAAAAACTGCAATACCAAAACAATTGCCGTATAGACACAGCCTGCGCTCAGATGCAGTAAGGCAACCGAGCGTGTGGCTTTGTAGTGGCCGTACATCTGGTACGCCGTGATGAGGTAGGTCACGATGACCGTGGTTTGATAGATCGCCAGAAATGCCGGAATGCGTGGCCATTTGATTTGCGCAAAAGGCAGCAATAACACGGTAATGAGCCCCAGCGCGATGCAAATCTGTAAGGCAACTTTTCGCTGTCTCAGTGTCGCCGTACGAATGGCTGGCGAAGAGTCGACGCGATCGAAAGGGATCAAAGGCAAGTCAGCTGCAAGCCCGGTATTCATGATGCAAAACCCCCCCTAATTGAGTTGACAGCAGCACCTGCAAGCACCGCAACATGGGCGACATGCAGAAAAAGGACAGCGCTGGACTCAAAGTAAATTAATTATATTTTTATCTATGATGTCTTAAATCTGATGCAATAGGGTGATTGTATTTTGTGTAACTTAAAAAAGACGCATATTGTCGTATGGGCGTTGTTGCAAATGCTTATTCGGGCAAGCGCCCTAATCTATATATGTTGTTTGTAAACACGATTCTGGGTGTGATAGTAATTATTTGGCATTGCAGGAATTATTTAAGAGTAGAAATGTTAAAATTTAGAGTGGTATTTCTAATTTATTTCATTTTTTAACATTTATTGCCTCTATTGCAAATATTAAGCACTCCTATATTCAATCAATTCGTTTATCACCATTAGCGTACTAAATATAGATGGCTACCAGCGTCTGGTAGCCATCTAACCTAGTGCTTGTGCAACAAAGAGTCGTAATAGACTTGCAATATCAGGTTAGATGACTTCATGCATTTTTTGTCGATAACCCACCTGAAAAGGGTGGGAATGGTTGGATTGATTTACACCTTGGCTGGATGTGCATTTGCCCCCGGCATGCGCATGGAGAGAAAGTACGTGACCGCGCCGGTTGAAGCCGGTATCACGCCAGTTTTCAAGCCCATCACGCTGCAATTAGTGCAAGCGGAAAAGCTACGTGACCAGCAGTCGCGCCAGGATATCAGCGAGCTAGTCGCCAATCCGACCCCGTATCTGATCGGCAGCGGAGACATTATCTCCATCGTGGTCTGGGATCATCCCGAGCTATCTGCCACTGCGATGACCGGAACGACCACCATCACGACATCGGGTACCGATAGTGGTGCTACCCCGGGTTTTGTGGTTGATCAGGATGGACTTGACCGGCAACACGCATCGCTCGGAGTTTTCGATCGATAAACTGTATTC
>NZ_JBRIIQ010000041.1:0-35099 GCF_052976905.1 Glaciimonas sp. GG7
TCTCCGACTCAGTAGTTCTATGCCGAGTACCACGGACAAGCACGAATCGATGCTTCCTTGCGAATAGCGCCATACAACAGCCAATCAACCGATGGCACCAGCCCCGACACACCGGACAGACGGGCAAGAGCCAGTTCCGCTGCACGGTTCTGTGCAACGTAGGAGTCCGTAGAGAGCGGAGGGTCAGCAGGAGGCAAAGCGTGCGGAACGAAGGCGCGAATCGCTTCGCCTAACGTTGTGGTGATGACGTAGCTGCCAGCGGATCGATGCATTTTAAAGTCTTCTTTAATACGTTGTTACGATATTAAAGTATTCTTTAATATGACTGCAAGGTATTTAAACTAACTTTAATTCGCGCCTTCAGCATGGTCGTCAAGTTCCTGGCCGTGATTGAAAGAATCGAATCAGTGGTTCAAGACGCTTTTTCCGACAGTCCTCATCCCGAATCTGACAACGACTAACGACGCTATAAAGCGCTAGCTGTAGCCCTGCCCATATCACTACCTTCACTACCAATTCATCAAAAAATACAAAAGAAAAACATTCACCACCAACAACGCCAACGCCGTCGGCAATTGCGCCTTGATCACAGCGTTTCGATCAGGCAACTCCAACAGGGCGACAGGGACCAGATTAAAGTTCGCCGCCATAGGCGTCATGAGCGTGCCGCAATAGCCGGAAAACATCCCGATGGCGGCCATCACCGCCGGATTGGCATGAAATACCCCCACCAATACCGGCACGCCGACCCCGCCTGCCATCACCGGAAATGCGGCAAAACCGTTGCCCATCACGATCGTAAACAACGCCATGCCGAATACGTAGACCATCACCGCGATCAATTTGTAATCCATATTGATATACGACGTGGTGAGATGGGCCACCGCCTTGCCCACGCCTGCGTCGGAAAACACCAACCCCAACATCCCCAACATTTGCGGCAAGAGCACAGCCCAACCTAGCGCCTCGGTCAAGCGTCGTGATTCACGCATCGCTTGCACCGGCGTGTCGTGGGTGAACCAGCAAGCCAGTCCGAGCGCGACGATGCAACCGATGCCCAGACTGACGAGCGTAATGTTTTTGGGGTCGAGCAAAAAACTATCGCCAATTTTGAAGTTATGCAGCAGCACAGCCCCCATCACCGTTACCAGCGGGATGGCCAGCGCCGGAATAAAGAGTTTATTGCCTAGTCGGGTAGCACTAGCGCGTCGTGCTGTATCGGGAAGTTCGACATGTTTGCCCGCTCCTACACCGCCAAACCCGGCGATTAACGCCATCAAGATCACGCCAAGACCAACCAGCGCTGGCGGCAAGCGCTCACCGATTAAAAAAGCCACAGCAAACAGGCCCCAGAACACAGCGCTGGACCAGCGTCGTGCATTGCTGCTGTCGCACAGCGTCATGATGGCCGTGATCGCCAGGATCACGCCGACCAGGTAGTACAACCAGGTGATGGAAATAATCATCGTTATTCCCCCGCCTTGACTTGCTCTGCTGACAGAGAAGCCGAGGCTATGCGGTATCCCATCTCCCGGTCCAGCGCAGCGTCTAGTCGCGATAAGCGGAAACCATGAATCACAAAGGCCGATATCGCAGTCGGAATCCCCCACAACGCAATATGCAGCGGCTCCACATCAATCCCGGCTTCATGCAGAAAAGTCGACATCAGTACGATGGCCCCGAAGGCGACAAAAATATCTTCCCCGAAAAACAGGCCGATATTGTCGGTGGCCGCGGCATAAGCGCGCAACTTGAAGCGAACTGCATCGGTCAATTTGCCGTAGCGGGTTTCGGCCGCGCCTTCGGTCATCGGTGCCAACAACGGTCGCACCATTTGCGGATGACCGCCCAGACTGGTTAAGCCGATGGCGGCGGTCAATTCTCGTGCGGCCAGATAGACGATCAGCAAACGGCCCGCGGTGGCCGATTGTATGCGCCCTATCCAGTGCTGCGCATGCAGACGCAAACCGTGGCGCTCTAGCAATCCGATAATAGCCAGCGGTAGCAGAATGATGAGCGGTAAATTACGGGTTTTGATAAAGCCGGTACCGATTTCTGCCAACACCTGTTCAGCAGGAAACTGTGCTGCGATGCCGGTGACAATCGCTGCAGCGGCAACCACCAGCATGGGATTGAAACGCAGGATAAAACCGGCAATGATGACAACGACGCCGATGAGCGGCCATAGATTGATTGCACTGATGATGGGGGCCATGTGATCTCCACTATTTTGTTAATTATTTTACTAACGGATGTCATGCATTCTGTTCAAGCTGCCTCATGAAAGGTATGCATTTAGGCAAGACTAAGGTAGTTCTCTCGTTTATATATAAAAAATTACTTTAATAAAGGAAACAACGAAAACCGGTCCGCGTCGGAGGATATTTCTTGCCTGCCTGGGGCAGCGACAATCATCCCTTCTTGCGCCAGACGGGCTCGGATACGTTGCGCAAATACGAGCGCATGCGCGCCATCCCCGTGCAAGCAAACTGTGTCCGCTTTTAAAAAAATCCAGCTTCCGTCTATGGTCTGCACCTTATTTTCGCGCACCATGCTCATCGTTTGCGCTAGCGCATGATCCTCATCCTCAATTAACGCGCCTGGCGTGCCGCGCTGAACCAGAGTGCCATCGGTGTTATAGCCCCTGTCAGCAAACACTTCCTCGATGGCGACTAAACCCGCGCCTTTGGCGGCGGTGATAAGCGCGCTATTGGCAAGGCCATACAACGCCAGCGACGAATCAAAATCACACACCGCAGCCACAATTGCATCGGCCAGTTTAGGGTCGCACGCGGCTTGGTTATATAGCGCACCGTGCGGCTTAACATGGGAAAGTCGCGCGCCTTGCGACTTAGCAATCGCCGCCAACGCACCGATCTGGTAGAGAATCCCGCTATAAATTTCTTGCGCCGACACTTGCATCTCAGAGCGACCAAAATTGTCGGGATCATAAAAGCTCGGATGCGCACCAATGGCGACGCCGTATTGGATCGCCCAAGCAACGGTTTGCTGCATCAGCGCCGCGCGACCAGCATGCCAACCGCAAGCGATATTGGCCGAACTGATCAGCGCCAGTAAGGCTTGATCGTTCGCTCCGCCTTCCCCGAGGTCGGCATTCAAATCGATGGTAAGGCTACCATCGCAGGTCGATATCGCGGATTTATCCTTTTTATTGATCGTCTTCATGATTTCCTCATTTTTTTGACGCATGCAGCCACGACATAGCCATGTCGATTTGTTCCAAAAATAACGTTTCGTTATTCAGTTCCTGACGCGCTTGTTCGATATCGGATTCAACGAATTGCAACGTCCGGTTAAATCGGAGTTGCGCGAGTTTGGCGATGTCAGCGGCAATCACAACGCCAATTTTAGGATAGCCGCCGGTCGTTTGCGCATCTGCCATCAACACAATCGGCCAACCGGCAGGGGGAACTTGAATGACGCCAGGAAAGACACCGTGTGACAGCATGCTGTCGCCCCCGTTCTGCGCATCGGCACTCTTTTTGATTTTTAGCTCCGGCCCGGATAAGCGAAACCCCATGCGATTGCTTTGCGGCGTCAGCGTCCACGGGCTACTCCAGAAAGCGCGTTGTGCAGCCACCGTAAACAGCCCATATTCAGGACCGGGCATTACCCGAATGGGGAGCGGTTGTGCTGCACGAGAGTCGGTATCGATGCTGTACCAATCCGGTGCACGAATACCAAACGGGCGCGCAGCGCGCAAGATCGCCGCCGCCGAGTCCTCCGGCATTGCAGTCGTCAATCGATCACCTTCGAGCAGCGCACGACCACCATGTCCGCCAAATCCCGCTGCCATATCAGTCGCTCGGGAGCCCAGCTGGACGGCGACATCGATCCCACCAGCGATGGCAATGTAGGTCCGCATGCCGTGTCGTGCCGCATGCAAGGTGAGTGTCTGCCCGGCACGCACCGGCAGGCTCCACCAAGGCCAGACGCGCCTGTCGTCCAGCGTGGCAGCAAAATCAGCACCACCGATCGCGATGCGCGTATCGGCAGTAAATCGCAAGACACACGGGCCGAGCGTGATTTCCAATGCTGCGGCGTCAATCGGGTTGCCGACCAGTTTGTTGACTATCGTCAATGCAACCCGATCCAGCGCCCCGGCCTGACAAATACCTAAATGACGAAAACCGCTGCGTCCCAGATCCTGGACCGAATTCATCCGTCCGGCGCGAATGACGTCGATCATGGCAATATCTCCTTTGCCAAAAATCGGACCCGATCCCCCGGTTGCAACAGGGTCGGCGGCTGCGCCTTAGGATCGAATAAATGCACATCCGTGCGCCCGATGAGTTGCCAACCGCCGGGAGATGCCGCCGGATAGACGGCAGTTTGGCTGCCGCCAATAGCGACCGACCCGGCTGGCACGACCAACCGTGGCTCGCCGCGTCGCGGCGTCGCTAACAGGGGATCGAGTCCGCCCATATACGCGAAGCCGGGTTGAAAACCGAGAAAATAGACGATGTAATCAGCGGCAGTGTGGCGTTTGATAATTTCAGCTATCGATAATCCAGTATGCTCGGCCACCACAAGCAGGTCGGGTCCGCCGTCGCCGCCATAGATGACGGGAATCGTGATTTGACGCCCAACTTTTGGGGTGGCAGCGGTCTTACTTTTACTCTGCCATGCCGCCAACAATTTATCGGCCAGACCATCTGCATCGGCAGCCAGCGGATCAAACAGTACGGTCAGATTATTCATGCCGGGGACGACGTCAATGACATGCGGCCATGTTGATGCTTTGGCGGCAATGGCCCATAGACGATATTGGCACGCAAGCGTGGGATGCGAGCCTGTGCGCGATCCGATGGTAAGTACCAGCGCACTTTCGCCTAACGGTTGAATATCCGCTTGTTGCCCTGGCGCATGGAGTGCATCGGTCATCGCACACATTTCTTTCTGCGCATTGTGCGCGGTGTAAAAACGGGTGTAGAAGAGATGGCGACGGTTGTGGTTTTTTACCGCATCGCCTTTACCACTTGAGGATACGCAGGTTGCCAATTACGTGCTGGAAAAACTGGTGCAAAAAAAAAGCGCACGGATAATTTCCTGTGCGCTTTTTGATGGCGTTGCGGCTCACTACATTAAGCTGCCAGCGCCTTATCGATTAATTGATGCAATTCGGTGAAGGATGGTTCGCCCACGTAACGCTTAATAATATTGCCCTCCTTGTCTATGACAAAAGTGGTTGGCGTGAGCCTGACATCGCCAAACGATTTTGCCAGCTTGTCGTTGGTATCAAGCGCCACCTGAAACGGTAAGCCGCGTGTTTTGACAAAATTGAGAACATAGTTAGGTGGATCGTAGCTCATCGCGACGGCGACGAAATCCAAGCCCTGTGCTTTGTATTTATTGTAAGTATCGATCATTTTCGGCATTTCACCCACGCAGGTGGTGCAACTGGTGGCCCAAAAATTGACCATGACGACTTTGCCGCGCAAGCTTTTCAGCGAGACTTGTTCACCCTTTAAATTGGTGAAGCTGACATCCGGTGCGGGATTTTTATGCGACAAAGACAGTGCCACAAATAAACCAATCACCGCCACAATAAGCACGGCTGCGAGCTTCACCCAAAGCCGCTTGCGCGGTACGGCATTTACTTGAGATTGCATACAATATCCAATAGGGAGTCAGGCTGGAAGGGATTCATTATAGTCATCTGTCTTTGGTTGTGCTGGCGTGGCCGGATACGTCGCAAAATATTAATATATTAACAAGAACTCAAAAGGCAATGGTGCGCCAATCAAACCCTTAAAAAAATAGCCGCCGGAAAAATTACCCAGCGGCTAAATGATTAAACATCCTTACCGATTTACTGTTTTGGCGCGCTCGACAACTGCGTCAATTCGTCTTCGGTCATGTAATCAAATACCTTGACGACTTTTTGGACACCACTCACACCGGCTGCGATTTCTGCCGCGCGGGTGGCTTCACGTTCGGTTGCGCGCCCCATCAGGTAGACAACACCGCGTTCGGTGACAACTTTGACGGCATTCCCAAACACATCCTTGGCGTCTAGCAGCGAAGCCTTCACCTTGCTGGTGATAAACGTATCGGTAGAGCGTTGCGAGAAGCTTGACGGTGCGTCTACGACCATTTCGTTGACGACAGAATGCACGCCCTCGATCGATTTAGCTTCTTTTTCTGCCGCATCTTTGGCCGCTTGGTCGCGTACTTCGCCCGTTAACAGCACGGTACGATTGAAACTGGTGACGTTGATATGGCTTGGTTCGCCAACAACCCCGGGAATCCGCGCCTCGCCTTTGATCGCGATGGTTTTGTCATCGGTTTGTGCACCCAGCGTGCGCCGGTCGGTTGCAGCAAATCCGCCCACCACTGCGCCACCTAACATTAAACCGACGCAACCTTGCAAACTCATGACGACCAGCCCGCATAAGGCCACTTTAGCCAACGGGCCACGTACGCTTATCCAACGTTTTTGTATATTGCTTTGACTCTTACTTTGATCATCAATCATTCACATCTCCTCCGAATAAAGCGACATCAATGCCGTCGCACAAGCAGTGAATTGTCAGCAAATGGACTTCCTGAATGCGCGCGGTACGATCATGCGGCACACAGATATGGACATCGGCTTCTGTCAATCTTTGGTTCATCGCGCCGCCGCCTTTACCGGTCAACGCTACTACGCGCATATCGCGCTCTATTGCGACATCAATTGCGGCCAAAATGTTGGCCGAGTTGCCGGAGGTCGTAAACGCCAACAGTACGTCGCCCGCTTGTCCAAACGCTTGCACTTGTTTGGAGAAGATTTCGTTGTAGCTGTAATCGTTGCCGATCGCCGTAATAATCGAGGTGTCGGTGGTGAGCGCCATGGCTGGCAGCGGCAAGCGCTCACGTTCAAATCGCCCGACCAATTCGGCCGCAAAATGCTGACTGTCGGCAGCAGAGCCGCCGTTGCCGCAACAAAGAATTTTATTGCCGTTCGACAACGCAGAAAACATAAGTTCCACGGCTGCGGCAATGGGTTGCACCAATTCTGCGGCAGCGTTGGTTTTGAGTTCGGCGCTTTCTTGGAAATGCGCCAGGATACGTTGATTAATCATGGTCGGTTACTTGTAAAAGAGTTAAAGAGGTTAGCAGATTGCGCTGCATATCATGTAAGTAAGTGTTAAGTCAGGATTTACGCACAAGCAAACATCAGGCATCGAAAGCATTTTTTATCCATTCGGTGACATCTCCATCAATGGCAATAACATCAAAGCGGCAAGCTGGCGGTTGTCGGTAGCGCTGCAAAAAATGCTGTGCGGCGATAATCAAGCGACGTTGCTTGCTCACGGTGACGCTCGCCGCTGCACCGCCGTGATGCAAGTTGGCGCGCTTTCTGACTTCAACAAAGACCAGTGATGCTGGGGCGTTCGTAGTCGTATTGTCTTGCATGATCAAATCAATCTCGCCACCTTTGCAACTGAAATTGCGCTCGACCAGTGTTAATTTACGCTGCTGCAAATAGGCCAGGGCCGCATCTTCTGCCAATTGGCCGCTGACTTGACGTGCGTTTCGGCGATCTGGCAATTGCATACGCAAAGAAAGCGTTTTAAAAAATGTCATAGACGGTAATTAGCGACTTTCCAGCGGCACCGCAACGCCATCCTGATACACCGCTATCGGCTCAGTACGCTCAAAAACGGGCATCCCGACACCGAAGCTGATATGCAATTTACCGGTCGCACCGTCGATCTGGAAAGCCGGATGGCGTTGCGCCACATAACGCGCTACATGCAGCGCATCAATACCCAATGCATATAAACGCTCCAGATCAGCATTACGCGCAGCGCCATCAGGCACGATCTGGCGCGGATATTGCACGATGGCCGGACTGTCTGGCGTCAGTAACCAAGGGATATCAAGCAACCGGACGCCGTTGAGCGCGATCAAATGATCGCTGTCCTTGCCGATAGGCGAATTGAGTTGGGAAATCCCATACATCGGCGTATCGGCACCAATAGCGCCGCGTACTTGTAGTGCCTGATCGGCAGTCAGCGCCACAAATAATGCAGATGGATGTTCAGTGTCGATAAGTTGTTTGAGTTGCACCAGAGCGTCCGGGTTGGCAACACCTTGCACCATCGTCAGCGTCATCTCTTGAGCCTGCAATCCAACATGCGCGGCCTGCTGCACAAAGGCGTTGGCAACACGATGCTGCCAACTCGTCCCTGTTGCGATCACAAAAACTTTACCGGGACCTCTCTCAGCGCTGACCCAATCGGCCACCTGACGGGCCTCAGTCTCGATGGACAAGCCTATGTTAAGTACCATCGGCGGTAGTTTTGCATCATCATCGGTGGCATTGGATTGCGCATTGGATTGCACATCAGGTTGGGTCAAGGCGATCGTCGGCTTGCTTATCTTGCCGCTTTGGACAATCGCCGTAATGCCGGTGCGTGACAACGGACCGATCAGAATATCGAACTTCTGACTCGCAGCGAGATAAGCGGCGAGCATGTCGGTCGGCGTATCAGGCACTTCAATCACGGTGACCGCGAGCTGCTTCTTGTCGTGTTCATACGCGGCCATAAAGCCATTACGCAGCGCCTGGGCAGCACTGCCCAATGGGCCGGAGCGGGCCGGCAATAGCAAAGCGACGCTCGCCAGCGGGATATGATCAGCGCCGATATCATTGGCGAGCTGCTCCACAACGGTTGTATTTGCCAGCGCAGCCGGGCACAATCCGTGCAACATGACACCCGCCAACAACAGCAACAATGGCTTGGCCCACTTCAATAACATCGATAACTCCCCATGACTGATCAATCTGCCAGCAAACTCCTCAATCTGCCGATTTTGTCGGAAGTGGGTCTGCAAACCTATCCGACCTCGACATTATATGTGCTGGCCACACCAATCGGGAATGTCTGCGACATCAGTTTGCGTGCGCTCCATGTGCTCTCGCTAGTGGACGCGATCGCTTGCGAAGACACCCGAAATACCGCGCATTTGCTGGGTCGCTACGGCGTCTCCAAGCCATTAATCGCCGCGCATCAGCACAATGAACATGAAGTCGCCGAAAAAATCGTTGCGCGATTGCAAGCCGGTGAGCGTATCGCGCTGGTGTCCGACGCCGGTACGCCAGCGGTGTCAGACCCGGGTGCGCGGATTGTCGACGCGGTCCTCAAAGCAGGTTTGCGCGCCCTGCCCTTGCCGGGGCCATCGGCGGCTATCGCGGCATTGTCGGTGAGTGGTTTGGTGAACGATCAATTTCAGTTTGTCGGTTTTTTGCCCAGCAAAGCACGCCAGCGTGAAACGGTCCTGGCTAGTTTGGCCAGCGTCTCAGCAACGCTGATCTTTTACGAGGCACCGCATCGCATCGTCGAAACCGTGGACGCCTTGCTGCAAGCTTTCGGCCCAATCCGGCACATCGTACTGGCACGTGAACTCACCAAGTTGTTTGAGACCGTCCACCGTTGTCCTCTGGCCGATGCCCCTGCATGGTTGGCTGCGGACCCGATGCGGCAAAAAGGCGAATTTGTGATCCTGCTCGATTCGCCTCCCGTTGTGGTCGATGATGGCGCTGAAGGGGATCGGATTTTGAAGATTTTACTGGCTGAGTTATCCGTCAAACAAGCCGCCTCACTGGCCGCACAAATCAGCGGACAAAAGAAAAACGCTTTATATGATCGGGCTTTGGTATTAAAGGAGGCGATGCAAGATGCTGAGTTGTAACACTCAATTGATGGCATCAAATTACGGTACGGCAAGAAAGCAAGGTTATTAACGATGTATTTTTGCAACGTTTTCACCATGCTTAACAGCCATCGCTAGATGGGGTCCGGGTTCGAGCGTAAAATCCGCCAAATTGTGCAGTGCATGAGCACGACACTTTGCAAATAATGCATTTTGGCAAGTATCAAACTTTCTCCAAATAACTTGCCTGCGCATAAAGACGAAAGAAACCATGAGCACTACGCAAAAAGCACCATTTACCTCAGCCCGCCTTCATATTATTACTTTGGGTGCGTTAGGTGTAGTGTTCGGCGATATCGGTACGAGTCCGCTGTATGCTTTAAAAGAAAGTTTTAGCCCAGATCACGGCATCCCATTTTCCGCCAGCGCGGTGATGGGGATTATTTCGATGCTGTTTTGGGCCATCATGATCGTGGTCACGGCGAAGTATATTTATTTCGTCATGCGTGCCGATAATAACGGCGAAGGTGGCGTGCTGGCCTTAATGGCCCTCGCACTGCGTACCGCCAAAAACGGTTCGCGCTGGGCCAAATGGATCATGATGTTGGGCGTCTTTGGCGCATGCATGTTTTATGGCGACGTCGTCATTACCCCTGCCATTTCGGTGTTATCTGCGGTGGAGGGCTTAGAAATTGCCACACCCCGATTTGCACACTTTGTCGTTCCATTAACGGTCGTGATCATCATCGGCCTGTTTTTGATTCAGCGCCACGGCACCTCCATCGTCGGCAAAATGTTCGGCCCGGTGATGATGCTGTGGTTCCTCTCTCTTGGCTTGCTGGGTGCCTACAACATCGTTAAAGCCCCGGAAATTCTGGCCGCAATCAATCCTTACTACGCCTGGCAATTTATGGTCGAGCATGCGCAACTCGCGTTTGTGGTGCTCGGCTCGGTCGTGCTGGTCCTGACCGGTGTGGAAGCGCTGTATGCCGACATGGGGCATTTCGGGATCAGGCCCATCCGTTTTGCCTGGCTCTATACCGTCATGCCGTGTCTGATGCTGTGTTACTTCGGTCAGGGCGCTAACCTGATTGTCAATCCTGCGGCAGTAGCTAATCCCTTCTATCTCATGGTGCCCGATGCACTGCTGTTGCCGATGGTGATTCTCTCCACCTTTGCTACCGTCATCGCCTCTCAGGCCGTTATTTCTGGCGCGTTCTCGCTGACCAGTCAGGCAATTTTGCTCGGCTTCGTACCGCGCATGCGTATTTTGCACACGTCGGAAGACGAGCGTGGTCAAATTTACATCCCGGTCATCAACTGGATGTTAATGATTTTGGTGGTCGCCGTAGTGCTGGCCTTCAAGAAATCAGACAATCTGGCCGCGGCCTATGGCGTTGCCGTTACCGCCACGATGCTGATCACGACCATACTGGCAGCAGTCGTCATGCGCACTATCTGGAAATGGCATCCGTTAGTAGTGGCGCTGATTATCGGCATATTCTTTATTGTCGATTTCGGCTTCTTCGCCGCCAATCTGATGAAAATTCCTGATGGCGGCTGGTTCACGATCCTACTTGGCGTGATCACTTTCTTCCTGCTCATTACCTGGTATTCAGGCCGCATGCTGTTGCGTGAGCGCAGTCAGGATGAAGGAATTCCGCTGGAACCGTTTATTGAAGGCTTGCTCGCCCATCCGCCGCATCGAGTCGATGGCACAGCGGTGTTTTTGACCGGCAACGTCGCAACAGTACCGGTTGCGATGCTGCACAATCTGAAGCACAACCGGATTTTGCATAAACGCGTGTTCTTCCTGAAAATCAGTATCTGGGACATTCCGTATGTGGATGACAACAAACGCTTAACCCTGAAAGAATTAGGCGGCGATGTCTATCTGCTGCGCGCAGCATTTGGTTTCAAGGAAGCACCGGACGTCAACACCGTGATGGACCTGACTAATAAGCAATTCGGTCACGCCTTCGATTTAATGGATACCTCGTTCTTCCTGGCCCGCGATACGATCGTGCCGAGCAAGTTACCGGGTATGTGGCTGTGGCGTGAGAAATTATTCGCCTGGATGTATGCCAATGGCGCTAAGCCGTCGGACTTCTTTCATATCCCGATTAACCGGGTCGTTGAGTTGGGGACCAAGGTTGAAATTTAAGGACGAGACAGGATAAATAAGAAAGGGAGCCAGTTGGCTCCCTTTTTTTAATTCCGGATCCGTTAATTTTATTGCAACGTCACCGGCTGGCTCATCAGTGCATCGTAATTACCGAGAAACGCATCGATGTCTTCAATCGTTGGTTCCGAAGCAATCAGCTCTTCAACCCCTTGCCGGAAATACTCGGCCAAAGCGCCCGCAATAAAAATTTCCCGTTTAAATGATTTATCGACAATTTCATAGCCGCCGAAGCGTAATGCTTCTCTGTGTTCATCGGCTCCGAATTCAACGACGCTGTATTGGTCACTGTTGTAGATCAGGTTCATATGCGCTCCCTAAAGTTGGACAGAAGGTGATGATCGATAAGCAGTTTTCAAGCCAGCTAATGAAAATACTGTAAATATGCTCCATTTTTGAAAGTTAATAGGAATTGTTTTTCAGTGACTCAAACCACACTATTTTTTTAATATACGCCTTAGCCCATTCTTTTGTCGGGAATTAATGTAGACCACTCACGTCAATTGCAACCAGATATAACTATTTTTCCCGCAACGCCCGGCGATACTGAATCGCCTCAGCCACATGCGCCTTGGCGATACTCTCGCAGGCGGCCAGATCGGCAATCGTGCGGGCAATTTTCAATACCCGATGATAACCACGCGCCGACCAGCTCAGGCGCGTCATCGCGGTCTGCAATAACTGCTCTCCCTCCGCATCAGCCTTGCAATAAGTATCGATATCGCTAGTTGTCAGCGCGTTATTGCCTTTTCCTTGCCGGGCCATCTGAATGGCATGCGCTCGCTCCACACGCTCGGCAATGATGCCGGACGGTTCGCCATCGGCTTGCTTTTTTAACTCGTCATGGCGCAGTGCCCCCACCTGAATTTGCATGTCGATTCGGTCTAGCAAAGGACCGGAAATTTTATCTTGATAGCGCCCAATGTTATCTGGCGTACAACGGCACTTATGCGATGCATGGCCGAGATAGCCGCACGGGCAGGGATTCATCGCTGCGATTAATTGAAAGCATGCCGGGAAATCGGCCTGACGGGCTGCGCGTGAAATGGTGATGCGGCCCGATTCCAGCGGTTCGCGCAGGACTTCCAGGACACGACGGTCGAATTCGGGAAGTTCATCCAAAAACAACACGCCGCGATGCGCTAACGAAATTTCGCCCGGGCGTGGCACCCCGCCACCGCCGACCAGGGCCACGCCGGAAGCGGTGTGATGTGGGGCACGATAGGGCCGCACTTTCCAACTGCTACTGGAAAAGCCGCTGGTGAGCGATTGCACCGCTGCCGACTCCAACGCTTCGCGGTCTGTCATCGGCGGCAAAATACCGGGAAACCGCGTGGCCAGCATGGATTTTCCTGTGCCGGGAGGGCCTATCAGCAAGGCGCTGTGACTCCCGGCTGCCGCCACTTCGAGTGCGCGCTTGGCTTGCAATTGCCCCTTGACGTCGCTGAAATCGAGATACTGCGGCGGGCGTATCTGCGGGGCCGCAATATGACGGCTTAATCGTAGGTCAGGGTCTTTGGAGGAAAAATGCGCGCAGACGTGCAGCAAAGAATCGGCCGGGAAAATCGCCGCGTCGGTCACCAGCGCCGCTTCGTTGGCGTTCTGGCGCGGCAAAATAAAGGCGCGCTGTTTAGCGGAATTGTCTTCGGAGATCGTCATCGCAAAGGTCATCGCCAGTGCCCCTCTGATCGGACGCAGCTCGCCCGAGAGCGACAGCTCACCGGCGAATTCATACTTATCGAGCTGATCCGCCGGCATTTGACCCGACGCGGCCAGAATGCCTAAAGCAATCGGCAGATCGAAACGGCCTGATTCTTTGGGTAAGTCGGCGGGGGCGAGATTGACGGTAATTCTGCGGGAGGGAAATTCAAAACGGGCGTTTTGCAGGGCTGCGCGGACCCGGTCTTTCGATTCTTTGACTTCGGTTTCCGGTAAGCCAACGATGGTGAATGACGGCAGTCCGTTGGCGAGATGGACTTCGACAGTGACTTCCGGGGCTTGCATGCCTGCCAGCGCCCGGCTTTTTAATACCGCCAACGTCATAAAGTGGGGCGCGCTGTCATGGGCGCTTTATCAGTGCTTCGAGTTCCGTCACGCGTAACTCTAACAATTCGAGTTTTTCACGCGTGGCGGCCAATACCTGGGCCTGAACGTCAAACTCTTCGCGAGTCACCAGATCGAGCTTAGCAAAACCGCTGCTCATCATTGCTTTGACGTTTTTTTCGATGTCTTTAGCGGGGGAATTTTCAATCGCCTGATTGATCTTGGACTGAATATCTTCAAAAAAATTGGGCTTGTTCATGGTGATGCTCCTGTAAAAAACGTGAGAAATAATACGCGATTGCATGGCGTAGGAATGGAGAAAGACGTGCATCTTAAGCCTATCCCTCAAGACTGTCTTACACCGCCTCAGCGCCGCTTAACAAATTTACCCGGATATCGTTCAAGGATTGCCGTTGCCGCATCGCGTCATCGAAGTTGGCCGGGCTCAGCCAGAGTTCAAAGACAGCCCGTTGCAGCGGCCACGCATGATCGAGCAGAGAAAACCAGGCAGTATCACGATTATGGCCTTTGCTGACGCGATGCTGGCGAAAAATGCCCTCGGGCGTGAAGCCGAAACGCAACGCCGCCCGTTGCGAGCGCAGGTTACGGGTATCGCATTTCCACTCAAGCCGCCGATAACCGAGATCATCGAAGGCGTGGCGGGCCAGCAGATATATCGTCTCCGTTGCTTTACGCGTTTGTTGCATCGCCGCGCTAAACCAGATGTGACCGATTTCGATGCTGCCATGCTCGGGCGCGATGGCGAGGTAGCTGAGGACGCCTTGCGCTTCGCCGGTTTGCCGATCGGTCACCGTAAAAAACAGCGGATCGGTGGTTTTTTCGCAGGCGCTCAACCAAGCGGCAAAGTCATCCTGGTTACCAAAAGGGCCGACCGCCAGATAATCCCATTGACGCGCGTCCGCGGCATCACCGCTGGCGGCCAGATACAGGGCGTCGGCATGCAGTTTGGCGTCCAACGGTGCCAGACGGACAGCTTGTCCTTCTAGCACAACGCCCAAAGGCGCACGTACTGGCTGCCAATCGGGTAAGCAGCCGTCTTCATTTTCCGTCGTTAGTTGTGGCATGTTGCTCCTTGAAGGTCAGTTGGGGAAGTGTGAATTCAACACTTTTGATCAGAGTGTCGTTATTTAATTACCAAAGCACCAAAATAATGCAAAAAAATATTCATTCGCATTAATTCGGTGCGAAACTCCATTGATATTGCTGCAAGACACAAAGTTAAAACAATAAAAACATTATCAATCGACCTTAAAAGACATATTCATTACTTGTTATCGTGTTGGCACGACTCCTGCTAGAGAAAGAATGAACTTTAGTTAATGCCTTTCTTTATTTTTAATATTCATAGCCAACAGGATAGACGATGAAAAATCTGACGTACAAACTGATACTCGCTACAGCAGTAGCCTCGACACTGGTTACCGGTTTTGCCTATGCAGACGATGCCGCTCCCGTAGTTGCTGCCGCCGATGCTGCTGCGCCTGCTGCCGCAGAGCCAGTACCTGACAATGTCATCGCCTATAACATCGGCGCGGTCAATGATTACCGTTTCCGCGGTATCTCGCAAACCCGTTTTGATCCAGCCGTTCAGGGCGGTGTGGATTACACCAATAATCCAACCGGTCTGTATGCCGGTACATGGTTATCGAATATTAAATGGATTAAAGATTCGGTCAATGCTGGCGGCGTCAACGGCAAAGGCAATATCGAGTGGGATCTGTATGCAGGTCAGCGCGGCGATTTGCCGTTTGGCTTTACGTATGATGTCGGCGGTTTGTACTACTACTATCCGGGTAACAATCTGAACCTGGTTGCCAAGAATGCAGATACGTTCGAACTGTACGCCCAACTCGGCTACGGTCCTGGCTACTTCAAATACTCACAAGCACTGACTAATGCTTTCGGCGCGCCGAATAGCAAGAACAGTGCGTATTACGATCTGGGTGCCAATTTCGATGTCGGTTCCGGCATCACACTCGGCTTGCATTTCGGCCACCAGACCATCGCCAACGCTAGCTTCTTCAGCTACAACGACTGGAAAATCGGCGTCACCAAAACCTTTGACAGCCTGTATGGCGTAACGCTAGGCGCAGCTTTTATCGGCACCGATGCCAAGAAGGGTGCGTATGCCGCACCTGATGGCAAGAATCTTGGTAAAAACGGCGTGGTGTTCTCACTCGCAAAAACTTTCTAACTGAGGTCGATATGAAACTGATCACTGCAATTATTAAACCGTTCAAACTTGATGAAGTCCGTGAAGCGTTGTCAGCCATCGGCGTTCAGGGCATCACGGTCACAGAAGTAAAAGGTTTTGGCCGTCAAAAAGGGCATACCGAGTTGTATCGCGGCGCTGAATATGTCGTCGATTTTTTGCCTAAAACAAAAATTGAAGCAGCGGTCGATGATTCCATTTTAGAGCGCGCAGTTGAGGCGATCGAAACGGCAGCACGCACCGGCAAAATCGGAGACGGCAAAATATTCGTCCTCGATTTGCTAGAAGTTATTCGTATTCGTACCGGTGAGACCGGCAAAGATGCAATCTAAGGGACTATCAAAATGACTATTAAAAGAATTACCGCCACGTTCCTCGGGCTGATATTGGCTGCTGGCTTCATGCTGCCAGCCTCTGCCGCCGACGACACTTCCGCTTCTGCTGCTGCCAGCGCGTCAAGCATGGCTGCTGTTGCCGCGCCTGTTGCCGCTGCTGCTGCCGCCGAAGTTAAAGCAACTGTTGCTGCTCCTGCTGCTCCTGCTGCTGCAGCAACGGCAGCAACTGCGGCCGCTCCTGCCGCCGCTGCAACCCCGGCACCAGCAATCCCTAACAAAGGCGACACTGCCTGGATGTTGACTTGTACCGCGTTTGTAATTTTGATGACATTGCCAGGCCTTGGCCTGTTTTACGGCGGCTTAGTGCGCAGTAAAAACATGCTGTCGGTACTGATGCAATGTTTCACCATCTTCTCGCTGGTGATTGTGCTGTGGATCGTCTACGGCTACAGCATCGCGTTCACCGAGGGCAACGATTTCTTCGGGGGCTTCAGTCGATTGTTCCTCTCCGGCATGACACCTGATTCGCTGGCGGCAACGTTCAGCAAAGGTGTAGTCTTGCCAGAATTCGCCTTCGTCGTCTTCCAAGGTGCATTCGCTGCCATCACTTGCGCATTGGTCATCGGTGCCTTTGCCGAACGCGCCAAGTTCTCTGCCATCCTCGCCTTCACAGTCCTGTGGTTCACGTTCTCGTACTTGCCAATCGCCCACATGGTCTGGTTCTGGCCTGGTCCGGATGGCTTCACTGACGCTGCCGCTGCTGCAAAAATGACAGCGACTTCCGGTTGGTTGTTCCAAAAAGGTGCGTTAGATTTCGCTGGCGGTACTGTAGTCCACATTAACGCAGCGGTAGCTGGTTTAGTCGGCGCGTATGTTATCGGCAAACGTGTCGGTTACGGCAAAGAAGCTTTCAAACCGCATAGCCTGACATTGACCATGGTTGGTGCTTCATTGCTGTGGTTCGGTTGGTTTGGTTTTAACGCTGGCTCCGGTCTGGAAGCCAACGGCGGCGCGGCATTGGCCTTCATCAATACCTTAGTAGCTACAGCTGGCGCGGTATTGACATGGAGTCTGGGTGAGTGGGTTGGCAAAGGTAAGCCTTCCATGCTCGGCGGTGCTTCCGGTGCGGTGGCTGGTCTGGTAGTCATTACTCCGGCAGCAGGTTTCGTCGGTGTCGGCGGTGCCCTGGTCATGGGTCTGATTGCTGGTTTCGCTTGTTTATGGGGCGTAACAGGCTTGAAGAAACTCCTCGGTGCAGATGATTCACTGGATGTCTTCGGTGTGCATGGCGTCGGCGGTATCCTCGGCGCGCTTCTCACAGGTGTATTTGCTGCACCTAGCCTTGGCGGCGTTGGTATCTATGACTACGTCACAAACGCTGTTGCGCCAGACTACTCGATCAGCGGTCAGCTCTGGATTCAACTGCAAGGCGTATTGACGACAGTGATCTGGTCCGGTGTGGTCGCGTTTATCGCCTTCAAACTGGTCGATATCGTGATCGGCTTACGTGTGACAGAAGAAGAAGAGCGCGAAGGTCTGGACATTTCCAGCCACGGCGAATCGGCTTACCATAGTTAATATCGTTACCGGCCGGACCGCAGTGGTCCGGCAAGTTGGATAATCATTAGCATCCAATATTGCAAAGAAGCATAATCAAAGCGCCCTCATCCGGGCGCTTTTTCACATTTAAGGACTTTAAAAATAGCGGGTTGGCCTAATGTAATGGACCCTGTACAACCGATCTGGTTACCTGATGCAGCGCTTTCGCGCTCCCCGGAACACGGCAATTGCCGTTAAAATCGAGGTCACTCAGGAACACCAAAAACCGCTTAAACAAGAAAGCCCACATTTCTATGGTTCCGCATCTCGTCACTGCCCTGAACGGCCCCCTCCTTGATCTCGAAAAGAAAATTCTCACCGCCACACCGGCGATTGAACGTTGGTTTCGGATGGAGTGGCAAGAACACACGCCACCGTTCTACTGCTCGGTCGATTTGCGCAACTCCGGCTTCAAGCTAGCCCCCGTAGACACCAACTTGTTCCCAGGCGGATTTAATAACTTGTCGCCGGAAATGTTGCCGCTCACAGTGCAGGCAGCAATGGCGGCGATCGAAAAATATTGTCCGGACGCTAAAAATCTTCTGCTCATACCCGAGCTGCATACCCGCAACGCCTCGTATTGGCAGAATGTCGCGCGCCTGATGCAGATATTCCGGCAAACTGGTTTAAATGTCCGCTTAGGTTCGCTCGATGAGGTGACTGAGCCGACCACCATTGAGTTGCCCGATGGGACCACCCTGACGCTGGAGCCTCTGGAGCGCTCGCCTAACGGTCGTCGTCTGGGCCTGAAAAATTTCGATCCCTGTACGATTTTGCTCAATAACGATATGGCCTCGGGCATTCCGTCGATACTCGAGAACCTCAACGAGCAAACCTTACTGCCGCCGCTGCATGCAGGGTGGACGGTACGGCGCAAAAGCAACCATTTCTCGGCCTACGATGACGTGGTGAAAAAATTCGCGAAACTGGTCGATGTCGATCCCTGGATGCTCAATCCGTTCTTTGCTAAATGCGATCAAATCAATTTTCAGGAACATGTCGGTGAAGATGCACTGGCCTCAAGCGTGAGTTCTTTGCTGTCCAAGATTCGCAAGAAATACAAGGAATACGGGATCAAGGAAAAACCTTTCGTGATCGTCAAAGCTGACGCCGGTACTGAGGGCATGGGTATTACCAGCGTCACCGAGGCCGGTCAGATCAAGGAACTGAACCTCAAACAGCGCGCCAAAATGTCGATCGGTAAAGAAGGTCTGGCGATCCACGATGTGATCATTCAAGAAGGCGTACATACGTTTGAGCGCATCAACGAGGCGGTCGCCGAGCCGGTGGTCTACATGATCGATCGTTACGTGGTCGGCGGTTTTTACCGCGTCCATGCCGAGCGCGGCATCAATGAGAATCTGAACGCCCCGGGTGCGCATTACGTGCCGCTGGCGTTTGCCCAGCAACACGCGCTGCCTGATTTGCTGGCAAAACCCGGCACGACAGCGCCTAACCGCTTCTATATGTACGGTGTCGTAGCGCGTCTGGCGTTGCTGGCGGCGTCGCTGGAAATGGAAAAAACCGATCCGAATCCGGAAATCTATTAATCCTGCTCCTAAGATAACAATATGAAAATCGCCTTCCTAGCCGACCCGCTCGACAGTTTTAAAATTGTTAAAGACACCACCTACGCAATGATGGTGGAGGCCGTCAAACGCGGTCACACCATCTACGCCTTCGAGCAGCAAGATATGGCGCTCGACAGCGGCATCGTCACCGCCAACGTCGCTCGCGTGACCTTGACCGGCGCAGAAGGCAAGGACGCTGTTTGGTACACCGCCGCCCCTGCCAGCCAGATGTTTCTATCCGAATTCGATGCGATCCTGCTGCGCAAAGATCCGCCGTTCGATATGGAATACATCTACACCACGTATTTATTAGAGCTGGCCGAAAAACAAGGTGCGCGCGTCTTTAACAAACCGCAGGCGATTCGCGATCACAACGAAAAACTAGCGATTGCGCAATTTCCGCAATTTATCTCGCCGACGCTCGTGACCCGTGACGCACAACGTCTGCGCGCCTTCCATGAAGAGCATCAGGACGTCATCCTCAAGCCATTGGACGGCATGGGCGGCGCAGGCATTTTTCGCGTGAAGTCGGACGGCATGAATCTTGGTTCGATTATCGAAACGCTGACCAACAATGGTAGCCAAACCATCATGATCCAGCGCTTTATCCCTGAGATCGTGGCCGGCGACAAGCGCGTCTTGGTGATCGGCGGCGAAGTCGTGCCGTTCACTCTGGCACGCATCCCCCAAGGCTCGGAAGTGCGCGGCAATCTGGCCGCAGGCGGCTTGGGTGTGGCACTGCCGCTCACCGACCGGGAACGTGAAATCGGCGAAACGCTGGGACCGATACTCATCAAACGCGGCCTGTTGCTGGTTGGCTTAGATGTGATTGGCAATTACTTAACGGAAGTCAACGTCACCAGCCCGACTTGCTTTCAGGAAATCAAGCAACAAACCGGGTTCGATGTGGCGGAAATGTTTATTAATGCGTTAGAAGCCGCTGTACTAAGCACCCCGGAATAAGTTGCCGAGAATAAAGCCTGCAACACGCAGGCTTTATTTTTTACGGCCTTCTCAATAAAAAATATCAAAAGCGCATAAAATTGTGAATGAAATATGCCAATCGGCACATTCGCAGGAATTACGCAAAATCGTCCCAGCAAGGCAGACTGACGAAGACAGTACGAAAGTACGGCTAGGAAGGATAACGCCGCTAGGGCGGTTTTGCGTAAGTCCTCATTCCCTTTTGTCCGCATTGCGGGTCTGGTATTTATCATTATGGTTGGCATTCTTCTTTTAACCCACTCGCCGCTCGGTCAGGCGTTTTTGACAGCCGTCTCCCATGTCTTCCGACAGACGCCAGAACGATTCGAGGCGATCGATGTGGTCGCCGATCAAAATCCTGCCGAAGTCCAGTTATTGGCCAAACAGGCCGTGGCACGGCTCGACGACGGCTCCGGTGTGTTGGTCATTACCGATGTCATGGGCGGTACGCCCTCTAACTGCACCCTGCCCTTATGCAGCGGCACCCAGACCCAGGTAATCGCAGGGATCAGTCTGCCGATGTTGCTGCGTGCCCTGACTTACCGCAATGACACGCTCGACGTCGTTGCCGAAATGGCGCTCGCCGGTGGACAAGGCGGTGCGGTCCGGGTCGACAATCGGGTACGGGTCGGGCGCTAATCTTTTTAGCCCGGATAAATAAATACGTTATCTATCCCCAAGCGCCGTTGTCTGACTTAGTATTAACTCCCACATTATTCGTCATTTTTGCGTCGCTTTCGTCACTGAAAGCGACGCTGATTTTGGGATAATGCGTATCAATCAAATAATCAAATTCAATCGCCGAAGAAACCCATGATTCAAAAAGAAATTGAGATCATCAACAAATTGGGGCTGCATGCACGCGCATCGGCTAAATTTACCCAACTGGCCAGCAAATTCAAGTGTGAAGTCTGGATTACCCGCAATAACCGCCGCGTCAACGCCAAGTCGATCATGGGCGTGATGATGCTGGCAGCCGGCAAAGGCAGCAGCGTCTTGCTCGAAGCCGAAGGAATCGATGAAAAAGAATGCTTCGAAGCCCTTAACCAGTTGATCCTGGATAAGTTTGGCGAAGGCGAATAATGTAGGGTGCGTTGATATAAAGCGTATGAAGCCCCCTTAAACCCGTTCGGACTGAGTAGGCACAAAGTGCCGTATCGAAGATGCACGCATGCAACTACTTCGATACGCCCTGAAGGGCTACTCAGTACGAACGGGGTTTCCAACATTTAATGTCAACACACCCTAATCGCACGAAAAGTAAGATCCCAAACCAACAGACACCACGGACCCAACAGATGGCATCTTTTTCTTTACATGGCATTCCGGTTTCACGCGGTATCGCGATTGGTCGAGCGCATTTACTGGCCCCGACTGCGATGGACGTAAAGCATTATCTGGTATCAGAAACGCAAGTTGAAGCGGAAGTACAGCGACTGGAAAACGCCGTCACGACCGTGCGTAAAGAGCTGCAAACGATCCGTACCGATTTATCGAAAGACTCGCCAGCCGAATTGGGCGCTTTTATCGATGTCCATCTGCTGATTCTGGCCGACCCGATGCTCGCAGCCGTCCCGTTGGAGATTATTCGGCAACGTCAGTACAACGCCGAATGGGCGCTGGTGACGCAAATCGATGAAGTATCGGCCCAGTTCGATGAAATCGAGGACCCCTATTTGCGGGCGCGCAAAACCGATATTGTGCAAGTTGGCGAACGCATCCTCAAAATATTGACCGGCACGGCCACCACCATCCCTGAAGTCGATGACGATAGTGATGGCAACGCATCACCCAATATCATCGTGGTCGCCCACGATATTTCTCCGGCGGACATGCTGCAGTTCCGCAATCGCGCCTTCGCCGGATTTATCACCGATCAGGGTGGCCAAAACTCGCACACAGCGATTGTTGCCCGTAGTCTGGACATCCCGGCCGTGGTCGGCATGGATCACGCCTCAGTGCTGATCAAACAAGACGACTGGATCATCATCGATGGTCAGGCAGGCGTCGTCATCGTGGCCCCTTCACCGTTGGTATTGCAGCAATTCCGCGAGCAGCAAGCGCTGCACCTCAAAGCCCGTAAAAAGCTGGGCAAACTCAAAAAAACCCGCGCAGTCACGCTCGATGGCGTAGAGATCACTTTGCTGGCGAATATCGAACTACCCGATGATTGCGCCCCCGCTCTGGGTGCGGGTGCCAATGGCGTAGGCTTGTTTCGCTCTGAGTTTTTATTCATGGGCCGCATCGGTGAGAACTTGCAGTTGCCATCCGAGGACGAACAATTCACCTCCTATAAGAAAGCCGTAGTGGCCATGAAGGGCCGCCCGGTCACCATCCGCACGCTTGACGTCGGTGCCGACAAACCGCTCGATATGAGCGAGCAAACCGCGCTCAATCCCGCGCTAGGGCTGCGCGCCATCCGCTATTGTCTGGCCGAGCCGCTACTTTTCCTGACCCAATTGCGGGCAATTTTGCGCGCATCTGCCTTCGGAACGGTCAAGTTACTCATCCCCATGCTCGCGCATGCCTTTGAAATTGACCAAACCCTGGCGCTGATCACCCAAGCCAAGCAACAATTGCGCGACGAAAAGATCAAGTTTGACGAAGACCTCAAAATCGGCGCAATGATCGAAATCCCGGCGGCTGCCCTGGCGCTGCCGATGTTTATCAAGCGCATGGATTTCCTCTCCATCGGCACCAACGACCTGATTCAATACACGCTAGCCATTGATCGCGTAGACCACGAAGTCTCGCACCTCTATAATCCGCTGCATCCTGCCGTACTGTTTTTGTTGTCGAGCGTCATTGCAATGGGTCGCAAAGCCGCTATTCCGGTCTCTGTCTGCGGCGAAATGGCGGGCGATATTAAATACACGCGGCTATTACTGGGAATGGGATTGCTGGAGTTTTCAATGGACCCGACCCACTTGCTGGCCGTCAAACAGGAGATTTTGAATAGCGATCTCGAGATATTAAGCGTTCAAACCAGGAAAATTTTGCGCTCTACCGAACCAAGTGCGATTGCGGCGGCCATCCAACAGATGCGTGGGATGTAGAAAAACTGCGCTACGCCTTTTATTAAGACTGTTTAATTAAGACTGTTTAAGAAACCGTTCGCACTGAGTAGCGCAGCGTATCGAAGGCGCATAAGCATTTACGCTGACTTCGATACGCCCGATGGGCTACTCAGCCCGAACGGATATGTGATGAACTAATACCGTGCCTTCGGGCTTTTTATTGCCGGGCCAGCAATCACCATCATCAACGTGCGAATACCCACAATATGTCCTCATTAACCGTCTCACCGCAATCCATGCATTTTGCGACGCCGCTCAAGCTGCAAAGCGGCGCATCTCTGACAAATTACACGCTGGTGTACGAAACCTACGGCACGCTTAACGCCGACAAATCCAATGCCGTGCTGGTTTGCCACGCTCTGAACGCCTCGCATCATGTTGCCGGCAGGTACGCCGATGACGAAAAAAACGTCGGCTGGTGGGACAACATGGTCGGCCCCGGCAAGTCGCTCGATACCGATAAATTTTTCGTCATGGGCGTCAACAATCTCGGTTCTTGCTTTGGCTCCACCGGGCCGATGCATATCGACGCCAGCACAGGCAAGCCCTACGGCGCGAACTTTCCGGTCGTCACCGTCGAAGACTGGGTACAAGCCCAGGCACGGCTTGCGGACGCGCTAGGCATTGCCCAATTTGCCGCCGTCATGGGCGGGTCGCTAGGCGGCATGCAGGCACTGGCGTGGAGCTTGCTGTATCCAACCCGCTTGCGCCATTGCGTCGTCATCGCCTCCACACCCAAACTATCGGCCCAAAATATCGCCTTCAATGACGTTGCCCGGCAAGCCATTCTGACCGATCCGGATTTTCATGGCGGCGATTATTACGCGCACGGCGTGGTGCCGAAAAACGGTTTGCGGGTGGCGCGCATGGTGGGCCACATTACTTATTTGTCGGACGATGATATGGCCGAGAAATTCGGTCGTGATTTACGCTCCGGCAGCTATCAATTCGGCTTCGGCGTCGATTTTGAAATCGAATCCTATTTGCGCTATCAGGGCGACAAATTCTCCGAATACTTTGACGCCAATACCTATTTGCTCATCACCAAGGCGCTCGATTACTTTGATCCGGCAGCGCAATGCGGCGGCGATCTGACGCTGGCGCTGGAAAAAACCCAGGCCGAGTTTTTGGTCGTCTCCTTTATGACCGATTGGCGCTTTTCACCGGAACGCAGTCGCGAACTGGTACAGGCATTGGTCAATAACAAACGACGCGTAAGCTACGCCGAAATCGATGCCCCGCACGGTCACGACGCTTTCTTGCTCGAAGATGCGCGCTACCAAAATGTGGTGCGCGAGTATTACAACCGGGTCTGGAATGGATTGCAGACCAGCAAACTGCTCACGATTGTTGGTACAGAGGAATTAGTATGAATTTTGACCAACTCAGCGGCTTACGCCCGGATCTGGCCTTCATTGCGCACTGGGTGCCGCAACAATCGCAAGTCCTCGATCTGGGCTGCGGCGACGGTGTGATGCTCGATTACTTGCAAACCGACAAGCAATGCTCCGGCTACGGCGTTGAAATCGATGACAGCAAGATCCCGCCCTGCGTCGCGCGCGGCGTATCGGTGATTCAGCAAGATCTGGAAACCGGACTGGCGCTGTTTGCCGACAACGCCTTCGACACCGTGCTGTGTTTGCAGGCGCTGCAAATGATGAAAAACGTCGAAGGCGTATTGCGCGACATTGCCCGGGTCGGGCGTGAGGCGATTGTGTCGTTTCCTAACTTTGCGTATTGGCCACATCGGATGGCGCTCATGCGCGGACGCATGCCGGTCTCCAAATTATTGCCCTACGAATGGTATGACACGCCCAACTTGCGTTGCGCGACGATTAAAGATTTTGAAGAGTTAGCCAACGAAGTCGGACTCGAAGTACTGGAATGCGTGGCCTTGCATGACGGGCATCCGGTGTCGTTTCTGCCGAATTGGCGCGGTAGTCTGGCGGTCTTTCGGTTCCGTAAAAAATAGCACGCGTTTTTCACTCGTCACGTATTTGAGCCGAATCCTTTCGGCTTATTTTTTAATTTATATACGCCTTCATGACTGCAACCTCAAAACCCTGGCATCACTACCTCAATGGACGCATGCTGATCTGCGTTTTTCTCGGTTTCAGCTCCGGTTTACCGCTGTTTATTCTGCTGAGCCTGTTGCAAGCATGGCTGGCTAAATCTGGCTTAAATGTCAAAGCGCTAGGGCTTTTTGCACTGGTCATGTTTCCCTACACCTGGAAGTTTCTCTGGTCGCCATTAATGGACCGTTTTCACTTTGGCCGCATGGGCCGTCGGCGTGGCTGGATGGCGTTGACGCAAGTATTGCTGTTTATCGGCATCGGCGGCATGGGCATGCTGGACCCTATCACGCAACTATCAGCCATTGCCGCCACGGCCTCGGTGGTCGCATTTTTATCGGCCAGTCAGGACATCGTCATTGACGCCTATCGCCGCGAAATCCTGCCCGATAGTGAACAAGGCCTCGGTAGCGCCATCCACGTCAACGCCTACAAAGTCGCCGGTATGGTACCGGGCGCACTGTCGTTGATATTGGCCGACATCATGCCGTGGCATCTGGTGTTCTGGATCACGGCAGGGTTCATGCTGCCCGGTTTAATCTGTACTTTGGTCATTAAAGAGCCCAAGGTCTATGGCGATCCGCCAAAAAACATTCGTGACGCCGTGCTGTTGCCATTTAAGGAATTTCTTGGTCGAAATGGGTGGCAAAGTGCGCTATGGGTACTTGCCTTTATTTTTCTCTACAAACTTGGCGACAGCATGGCCACGGCGCTTGCGACCAAGTTTTATATCGATCTCGGCTTTACCATGACGCAGATCGGCGTGATCTCAAAAACCACCAGTTTGTGGTGCAGCCTGATCGGCGGCATTGTCGGCGGTATTTGGATGGTCAAGATTGGCATCAACCGTGCACTGTGGATTTTTGGCGTGGTGCAGGCCGTCACGATTCTGGGCTTTGCATGGCTCGCCAATGTCGGCGCCGATCCGCTCGTACTGGCACTGGTCATCGGTGCCGAAGCATTCGGCGTCGGCGTCGGGACCGCCGCTTTTGTGGCCTACATCGCACGCACAACCGATCCACGCTATACCGCCACACAGTTCGCGCTGTTCACCAGTCTGGCCGCTGTTCCGCGCACATTTATCAATTCTTCAGTGGGTTACATCGTTGCCGAAACCGGTTGGTTTACATTTTTTATTGTCTGCTTTGCGCTGGCTTTGCCGGGGATGTTGTTGTTACCAAAAGTCGCGCCGTGGAATGAGAAAAAGGTTGGCGAATAAGAATATTCTGTCGCTGTAATGTCTCATTACAAGAATTGTCTGTTGTGCTTGAGAAAAAGATATAAAATCAAAAGCATGGAACGCACTTCTGCACATCCTGTGACGTAATGTTGCGGCGTCAACAGCAGTCAATGGTCTTGTTGGTACTTCGTTATAGTCCTTCATCACCACTGGCAGAGTTTCTACCTAAGTTAGGTAAGTTCAGTTTGCTCAGTTTGTTCAGTTTATTTACGCAACAATTGTTGATGCGGGGGTGATATGGATATCTACAGCAGCTTTGCGAGTCGGTTCGACAAAACCAGAGAAGAAGAATTTTCTCTCGAAGAGTATCTGACACTTTGTAAGAACGATCCCACTGTGTTCGCCACAGCGGGCGAACGCATGCTCATGGCGATTGGTGAACCTGAAAAAATCGATACCCGTCAGGATCAATTGTTGTCCCGCATTTTCGCCAACAAAGTCATCAAAGTGTATCCGGCCTTTAAAGAATTTTACGGCGCCGAAGAAGTCATTGAGCAAGTCGTGGCCTACTTCCGGCACGCCGCTCAAGGCCTCGAAGAAAAAAAACAAATCCTCTATTTGCTAGGCCCCGTCGGCGGCGGAAAATCGTCCATCGCCGAACGCCTGAAACAATTGATGGAGCGCGTCCCCTTCTATTCCATTAAAGGCTCACCGGTCAACGAATCGCCACTCGGCCTGTTTGATTACGACGAAGATGGCGCGATTCTGGAAGAGCAATACGGCATTCCACGACGCTATCTGAAATCGATTCTCAGTCCGTGGGCCGTCAAACGTCTGCACGAATTTAACGGCGACATCCGTAAATTTCGCGTCGTCAAACGCTACCCCAACATGCTGCGCCAAATTGCGATTTCTAAAACCGAACCCGGCGACGAAAACAATCAGGACATTTCCACACTGGTCGGCAAAGTTGACATCCGCAAGCTCGAACAATATTCGCAAGACGACGCCGATGCGTACAGCTACTCGGGCGGTTTGTGTTTGTCGAATCAAGGCTTGCTTGAATTCGTCGAAATGTTTAAAGCGCCGATCAAGGTATTGCATCCGCTATTAACGGCAACCCAGGAAGGTAATTTCAAAGGCACCGAAGGCTTTGGCGCGATCCCGTTTGACGGCATTATTCTGGCCCACTCCAACGAATCAGAATGGAAAGCATTCCGCAACAATAAGAATAATGAAGCCTTACTCGATCGTATTTATATCGTCAAAGTCCCGTACTGCCTGCGCGTCTCCGAAGAGATCAAAATCTACGAAAAACTAATACGCACCTCATCGTTGGAAAAAGCAGTCTGCGCACCCGGCACCTTAAAAATGATGGCGCAATTCTCCATCCTCACGCGTCTGGCCGAACCTGAAAACTCCAACATTTTTTCTAAAATGCAGGTCTACGATGGCGACAATCTCAAGGACAGCGATCCGAAAGCCAAGTCGTTCCAGGAGTATCGCGATTACGCCGGGGTCGATGAAGGCATGACCGGGGTATCGACCCGCTTTGCGTTCAAAATATTATCCAAGGTCTTCAACTTTGACTCGTCGGAAATTGCCGCCAATCCGGTGCATCTGATGTATGTGTTGGAGCAACAAATCGAGCGCGAACAATTTCCGCAAGAACTCGAGCAAAAATACCTCTCCTACGTCAAAGACACCTTGGCCTCGCGCTACGCTGAGTTCATCGGCAAAGAGATTCAGACCGCATATTTGGAGTCGTATTCTGAGTACGGACAAAACGTCTTTGACCGGTATGTCACGTACGCCGACTTCTGGATACAAGATCAGGAATTCCGCGATCACGATACCGGCGAAAGCTTTGACCGCGCAGCCCTAAATGGCGAGTTGGAGAAAATCGAAAAACCTGCAGGCATTAGTAATCCCAAAGATTTCCGTAACGAGATCGTCAATTTTGTGTTGCGCGCCCGCGTCTCCAACGGTGGCAAAAATCCGCTCTGGACTAGTTACGAAAAACTGCGCGTCGTGATCGAGAAAAAAATGTTCTCGAATACCGAAGACCTGCTGCCGGTGATTTCGTTTAATGCCAAAGGGTCAGCTGACGAGATGCGTAAGCATGAAGATTTTGTCAACCGCATGGTCACCAAAGGGTATACGCCCAAACAGGTTCGGCTGCTCTGCGAATGGTATTTACGGGTCCGCAAGTCGTCGTAGCCGGGTCCTCGTAACGACATGCTTGGTGTAAGCGAGCGGCGTCCGGTATGGTCCGGATGCCGATCAGGAGGCTGAACTATGTTGCATCAAATCATAGACCGCAGGCTAGCTGGAAAAAACAAAGGCATTGCCAACCGTGAACGTTTCTTGCGCCGATATCGCGACGATATCCGGCGCTCCGTCACCGAAGCCGTGCGTGATCGCGGCATCACCGAAATCGAAAACTCAAAAAGCATCACTATCCCGCGCCGCGATATTTCCGAGCCGGTGTTCCGACACGGCCCCGGCGGCTCGCGTGAGATGGTTCATCCCGGCAATCAAGACTATCTGCAAGGCGACCGCATCGCCCGGCCCGATGGCGGCGCAGGCGGCAGCGGCGGCAGTTCTGCCAGCGACAGTGGCGATGGTCAGGATGATTTTGTCTTCGAATTATCGCGTGAAGAATTCATGCAATATTTCTTCGAAGATTTAGAGTTGCCGCGTCTGATTAAAACCAATTTAATGTCAGAGCCGACCTGGAAAAACATGCGCGCCGGTTACTCCACCGACGGCTCGCCCAACAACATCGATATCGTCCGATCCCTGAAAAGTTCGCTCGGCCGCCGCATCGCGCTAGGCTCGCCATTGGTCGCCAAATTACGCGAACTTGAAGCATTGATGGAGATACTCAAAGCCGACGTTGACGATCGTGGCGAAGAAATCCGCCGCCTCGATGAAGACATTCATCACCTCAAAGGCCGCATCTGGCGCATTCCGTTTATCGATCCGTTTGATCTGCGTTACGTCAATCGCGTACGGCAACCGCAGCCATCGAGTCAGGCCGTGATGTTTTGCGTCATGGATGTGTCGGGATCGATGGATGAGAATCGCAAAGATTTAGCCAAGCGGTTTTTTATTCTGCTGTATTTATTTCTGACACGTAATTACGAACACATCGAAGTCGTCTTTATTCGTCATCACACCCGCGCCGATGAGGTCGACGAAAACACCTTTTTTCACTCCCAAGAAAGTGGCGGCACGGTGGTCTCCAGCGCACTCGAATTGATGGCGAAAATTATCGATGATCGCTATCCTCCCGGCGACTGGAATATCTACGGCGCGCAAGCCTCGGACGGGGACAACTGGAATGACGATTCGCCCAAATGCCGAAAAATTCTAGAGCAAAAAATCTTGCCTAAGTCACGTTATTTTGCCTACATTCAAGTCGTGCCGGAAGAACAAAATCTATGGACCGAATATGCCCAGATCGTCCCTGCATATCGCCAGTTCGTGCAAAAGAAAGTCCACAACGCGAGCGAGATTTATCCGGTATTTCGTGAGTTATTTGAGAAACAGGTGAGCGTATGAATGCCCGCGCAGATATGACGACTGAAAAAAAACGCCATACGCCACTGCCTTGCCCATCCGACTGGACCTTCGAGTTAATCGAACGCTACAACGTCGAAATCGCCCGCGTGGCGGCGAGTTACAAACTCGATATTTATCCGATCCAATTGGAAATTATTACCGCTGAACAAATGATGGACGCCTACGCCTCATCGGGCATGCCGGTGAATTATCGGCATTGGTCGTTTGGCAAACATTTTCTCTCCACCGAGCGCGGATACAAGCGTGGGCAGATGGGACTGGCTTACGAAATTGTGATCAATTCAAATCCCTGCATCGCGTATTTGATGGAAGAAAATACGATGACCATGCAGGCGCTGGTGGTCGCGCATGCGGCCTACGGACATAACTCATTCTTCAAGGGCAACTATTTATTTAAGCTGTGGACCGACGCCAACGCGATTATCGATTACCTCGTCTATGCCCGCACCTACATTGCAGAATGTGAAGAGCGGTTTGGTTTTGATCGGGTCGAGGAACTGCTCGACTCTTGCCACGCGTTAATGCATTACGGCGTTGATCGGTATAAACGCCCGCAACATTTATCGCTGGAAAAAGAGCAGGCGCAGCGGCGTGAACGTCAGGAATATATGCAGTCGCAAGTCAACGCGCTGTGGCGTACATTGCCGGTAAAAAAAGAGGAGGCGACGACACAAAATGAAAGCCGTTTTCCTTCCGAGCCGCAAGAAAATTTATTGTATTTTGTAGAAAAAAACTCGCCCCTGCTAGAGCCTTGGGAGGGCGAAATCATCCGCATCGTGCGCAAGGTTGCGCAGTACTTTTATCCGCAACGCCAGACGCAGGTCATGAATGAAGGCTGGGCCACGTTTTGGCATTACACGCTACTCAACACGCTCTACGATCAAGGCCATTTGACCGACGGTTTCATGATGGAATTTTTGCATTCGCATAGCAACGTCGTGTATCAGCCGCCGGTGACCAAATCGTATTACAACGGGATTAATCCGTATGCGCTCGGCTTTGCGATGATGAGCGACATCCGCCGTATCTGCGAACATCCGACCGACGAAGACCACGCCTGGTTTCCAGAAATAGCCGGTACACCCTGGCTGGAGACGCTGCATTACGCCATGCGCAATTTTAAAGATGAGAGTTTTGTGGCCCAATATTTGTCGCCGAAACTGATCCGCGATATGCATTTATTCTCGGTGCTGGACGATGAAAATCGCCCCGAGCTGGAAGTCACCGCCATCCATAACGAAGCCGGTTATCAGTACGTGCGCGAAGCCTTATCGCGCCAATACGACATCAATCATCGCGAGCCGAATATTCAGGTCTGGTCAGTCAATACACGCGGCGACCGCAGCCTGACCTTGCGCCATTTCCGCAGCGACGGCAGGCCGCTGGGCGACAACACCGATGAGGTATTGCGGCACATGGCGCGACTGTGGCAGTTCGATGTGCATCTGGAAAGTGTGGATGACAGCGGCAATGTTTTGCGGCGCTATCAGTGCGTTAGTGATAATCGGTATTCGTTGCGGTCTTGAAATAATGTCATATATCAACGGTGTATGTGTTACTACCTCGAAGTCAAACTAAATTCCATAACCGGCAGCTTCGTGCCACTCGACCTGGCTGGGTCCAAACAAACGCGTGTTTCTGGTCGAGAGTGTGGCCACCATTCTCTTCCCATGCATCAGAAACAACGCGCTCGCGTTGATTAGATTTCTCTCACAGAAATACTTTCCACCTCAATCTATGACATTCCCCAACACAGCCGGGTGATATCTGATATCCGAAAAAAGCATTTGGGATCTATCATTCCTGACATTTTTAATGCCTCTTGCCTCAAATATACAAGATCAAATAATCGGTTACTCAACTAGTAGAAAAAAATACCATGTACGCAATTACTGTTGCCGCTCCTACAAATTACACCTCCCCTCTTGATATATCTGCCCCCATTTATAACCCCGATGCCTGGGATCACTTTACTAACTTGCGAGATGGACTTAAATGGGTGGAGAATTCTGATCCACGTATAGAAAATCAGGATCCCCAAAAAGTTGTAATGAATGTGGTGATAACAGATAAAGGAACGCATCAACAAACTCTGAAGGCCTCCAGTCATACAAAAAAAATGACGTGGGAACTTAGCTCGGTACAAAATATTGTAGAGCCGAAATCCTTTTTGCGAGATCAGGTACCGCACTACACTGGCCGCGTCATCACCAGACGAAAGGCGAAGGCAATCATTGAGCAGACCGACATCACTCGCTTAGGTTTTGATAACAAGGCAATTAACAGCATATACACTAGCAAAAATGACCCGCAGTCGAATGCCCGGACTCAAATGAATCAGCTTAACCAGATAAAACTTAACGAGATCAATGCAAGGTATAAAGCAAGTAATGCAGAGGTAATGACAAAGAAGGCGTTATCAGACTTCGTGACTGAAAGTTGGTTGAAAATTCCTGCACACAAACGAAATTCTGTTGAGGAAATTATTGCCGAAATAGATCAAGACCTTTGGCACGACGAAGTCCAATATCAAGAGCGGAAAAAATATTCTGCTAAGTGTGCGTTCTTGAAAAATCCTCCCTTGAGCAAATACCAGCCGACAAAAACATTCTTAACGAACGAGATCCGGGAGGGATTCACTCTTAGGCATGCAAAAAAATTACTTCACCAGATTGTGACTGAGATTCACGAAAATTTGCCAAAGACTACGGAAACAAACACTGCCTGGTATCGTCAAAACATCACCACCACGCAATAAAATAGTCGAACAATGCGAAAGCGTGCGGGATTTCATGAGAGTGGAATTCCGTTTAATTCGCCGTCAAACCTTCTTCCCCGCTGCATAAGTGGCCGTAATACTACGATCATCCCCCAATATCGCCAGCACAAATAACTGCTCTTCCAGCGAGTTCGTGTTCGCGCTGCGGCGTGCCAGCAACGGCGTCGCCTTCGGATCAATCACAATAAAATCAGCCTCTGCGCCAGCGACAAAATTACCGATCGTATTTTCCAGTTGCAAGCTGCGCGCATTGCCCAGCGTAGCCATATAAAACATCCGCAAAGCCGGTAAAAAAGTCCCCCCCATGCGTGCGACTTTATAGGCCTCATTCATGGTTTGCAGCATCGAAAAACTGGTCCCGGCACCAACGTCGGTGGCTAATGACAACGGCACTTGCAGTGCGTCGGCGCGTTCAAAATCGAATAAGCCGCTGCCGAGAAACAAGTTTGAGGTCGGGCAGACGGCGATAGCCGATTGGGTTTCTGCCATGCGGCGGCGATCATCATCATCGATAAAGATGGAATGTCCGTACATCGACCGTGGGCGTAACATGCCGAACTTTTCGTACACATCCAGATAGCTGCGGGCAGCGGGGAAAAGTGACTTTACCCAGTCCACTTCGTCCTTGTTTTCGGCCAGATGCGTCTGTAAATACACGTCCGGATATTCACGTGCCAATTCACCGGCCAACTGCATTTGGGCATCCGTCGAGGTGGGCGCGAAGCGTGGCGTAATCGCATACAACTGGCGGCCGCGTTTGTGCCATTTTTTGATCAGCATTTCGGTCTCGCGTGTGCCGCTTTCGGCTGTATCGCGCAGAAATTCCGGACAGTTGCGATCCATCAAAACCTTGCCGGTGATCATGCGCAGATTGCGGGCTTCGCTTTCGGTAAATAAAGCATCGACCGAATTCGCATGCACGGTGGAATACACCATCGCGGTCGTCGTCCCGCAACGCACTAACTCATCGAGAAAAAAGCTGGCAACGTCGCTGGCGTAGGCAGGCTCGCTCAAACGGCGTTCGGTCGGGAAAACATAATTTTCCAGCCACGGCAGCAAACCCGGCGCGGGTGAGGCCATCATGTCGGTCTGCGGATAATGGACGTGGGTATCGATAAAGCCGGGCATGATGATCTTGCCGCGATAGTCAACGATGACCTGGCCCTCTGGCAGCGTTGCCTTCAAATGTTGGTAATCTCCGGCAGCAACGACGTGGCCGTTTTTGATCAGGAGCAGGCCGTCTTCATACCATGCATAAGCGTTGGCATGTTGCGTGGGGTCGGCGGTGAAGTGCAATACGCTGGCGCGGTAAGCCTGCAGCTCTGCGTGCTTGCCATCATTCTGAGATGGCGTTGGGTTGTTGCTTGATGACATGAAATACGTCCTTTGTTTTACCGCGGCTATGTGTTTTGGCTTGTTTTTTTGTTGCGTATTTATGCGGAATAATCGGCACTGATTTTCTTTTCGGGCACTGGCACAGTGCGTCCGATGTGCTCCCAGACTTGCAGCAATTGCGCGACAACCGCGACGGCGATCACGGCCGGTTCTTTGCCGACTATGCCGGTAATACCGATCGGACAAACCATCTCCGTCAAGCGCTCGTCAGTAATCCCGCGCTCACGCAAACGGTGCTCAAACTGCATGCGTTTTGTTTTCGATCCGATCAGGCCAAACCAGCCGACATCGTCACGTTGCAAGATCAATTCCGACAAGCGTTGATCAAGCGCGTGGTTGTGCGTCATCACCAAAATGCAACGCTTCACGCACTGCCGGACGGCCGACGCCGTAGA
>NZ_JBRIIQ010000042.1:0-34941 GCF_052976905.1 Glaciimonas sp. GG7
GGCAGTCGGTGATAGCTTCTCTAAGCGCCCGGTTCATCGAGCACGAATCGATTGGGGCAGCGCCTGATTGCGCATTATCGGCAGGTTAAGTTGATGGAGGCGGCGCTCAATATTGCGGTAGACGCGCCTGGCGTCTTGCCCGATATCGCCATCGCGGTGAATGCCGATACGCTCGCCACCTGGTTGCTGGACGCGGTAGCGCCTATCCTCAATCCACCCCAATGCCAGTTAACGATATTGGTAGACGATCAGGATCACACCTTGCAATTGCTGCGTGAAGGCAGCGTTTTCGCCTGCGTTACCAGCTCGATGGCTGCAGTTGCCGGCACTACCGCTACGCCGCTGGGGGTCGAGCGCTATGTTTGCGCGGCGTCACCAGTATTTGCCGCGCGCTGGTTTAGCGCTGGTTTCACCTCGGCGGCGGTGGCGCAGGCTCCCGCAGTTGTATTTAATGAGAAAGATGCGCTACATGCGCGGTTTTTGGACTGGCGTTTAGGCTGGCAGGGCACATTTCCGCATCATTCCATCGCCTCGGCGGAAGCGTTTGAAAAATTTGTGCATACCGGTCTTGGCTACGGGATGTTGCCGACGTTACAGATTGACGGCGCGTTGGCGAGGGGGGAGTTGGTGGATTTATCGCCCGGGGATGGGATCGATGTGCCGTTGGTGTGGCACGCCTGGAATATTCAGACGCCGTTGACGCAGGCGTTGTCGGCACAGATTATTGAGACGGCACGGCGTAGTCTGGGTTATGTCGATGCGGGGTGATGTGGGGACAATGTAGAGGATGAGCCATCATCGTCACCAGACCACTGTAATTCCATTTCAAGTTGTTCGATTGTCGGTAAATTGGTTGCCAGATTTTCAGGGATTGCGCGTACTAATTGGTAACTGGCAATGCCCATCGGTTTATCCATGCCACGCAGTGCGTATTCCGCCACCGTGCGGTTATGGTCCTTGCATAGCAGTAAGCCTATGGTTGGATTGTCATCTTTAGCTTTCACATCGGCATCAATGGCAGAGAGGTAAAAGTTGAGTTGTCCTGCATATTCCGGTTTGAAGGGAGTGGTCTTGAGTTCAACCGCGACATAACAACGCAGCTTGAGGTGATAAAACAGCAGATCGATGTAAAACTCTTCATCGCCCACGGTTAACCGATATTGTCTGCCGACAAAAGCAAACCCCGCACCCAATTCCAGCAAGAACTTGGTGACATGCTGGATTAAGGCCAATTCGATATCGCGCTCTTGTGCTTCTTCGCCCAGACCAAGAAAATCAAAAATATAGGGGTCTTTGAGTGTATTGAGGGCCAGGTCGGATTGCACCGCAGGCAGCCGGTTGGCAAAATTGGTCTGTGCAGCACCCTGGCGTTGGTGCAGTTTGGTTTCTATTTGGATTCTCAATGCATTGCGTGACCAGCCGTGTTCAATGGCTTTAATTACATACCACTCCCGTTCCCCACGGCTCTTGAGCTTGTCAAGCAAGGTGAGTTGGTGAAACCACGGCAATTGTGCAAGCACCGCTTGCACAAATTCAGGTTCAGGCCACGCATGCGCAAACGCCCGCATATATTTCAGATTACGTGGCGAAAAGCCCTTCATGTCAGGAAAGGCGGCACGTAAGTCTTTTGCCAGTAAATCAATGACTTTGGTACCCCATCCCTGAACCTGTTGCCGCTGCAAAATATCCTGACCGATCTGCCAATACAACAATACGAGTTCATGATTGACGGCCAGGCTAGCCCGTTGTTGAGCCGATGCAATCCGCAGTTTTAATTCGGAAAGCCAGGCCAGATATTCAGGAATAAGAACAGTCTTGTCTGTCATATCAAATCAGGTAATTGTTTGTAAGTTGACCTTATTACCGCGTCACCGGCTTATACCGAATCCGCTTAGGCTTGGCACCCTCTTCACCCAGACGCTTACGTTTATCGGCTTCATATTCCTGATAGTTACCATCAAAGAACGTGACTTGCGAATTGCTTTCGAATGCCAGAATGTGGGTCGCGATCCGGTCCAGAAACCAGCGATCATGGGAGATCACCATGACGCTACCGGCGAACTCCAACAAGGCGTCTTCGAGTGCGCGCAGGGTTTCTACGTCGAGGTCGTTGGACGGTTCATCGAGCAGCAGAACGTTGCCGCCTTGTAGCAAGGTTTTGGCCAGATGCAAGCGTCCGCGTTCACCGCCGGAGAGGTTGCCGACGATTTTTTGCTGGTCACCGCCTTTAAAGTTGAAACGACCCAAATAGGCGCGCGAAGCCATTTCAAAGCGGCCAACGGTGAGGATGTCTGCGCCGCCGGAGACGTCCTGGAACACGGTTTTGCTATCCGACAAGGCGTCGCGATGCTGATCCACGATCGAGACACGGGCGGTCTGGCCGATGGCGACTTCGCCGCTGTCCGGTTGCTCTTTGCCGGTGATCATTTTGAACAGCGTTGATTTACCGGCACCGTTGGGGCCGATGATGCCGACAATCGCGCCTGCCGGGACGGTAAAGCTGAGATTGTCGATTAGCAAACGGTCGCCAAAGGATTTAGAGACGTTTTTGAATTCGATGACTTCGTTACCCAGACGCTCGGCTACCGGGATAAAAATTTCCGAGGTTTCGTTGCGTTTTTGGTATTCATGCTCGCTCAACTCATTAAAGCGGGCCAGACGCGCCTTGCTCTTGGCCTGGCGGCCTTTTGGATTTTGGCGTACCCATTCGAGTTCTTTGGCGATGGTTTTCTGGCGCGATGATTCGGTCGCTTCTTCTTGCTTCAAGCGGTCACCTTTTTGTTCTAACCATGAGCTGTAATTGCCTTTCCACGGAATCCCGTGGCCGCGATCGAGCTCCAAAATCCATTCAGCAGCGTTGTCGAGGAAGTAACGGTCATGGGTAATGCCGACTACTGTGCCGGGAAAGCGTTGCAGAAATTGCTCCAGCCAGTCCACCGATTCGGCGTCCAGATGGTTGGTCGGCTCGTCGAGCAGCAGCATGTCTGGCTTCGATAGCAACAAACGGCACAGGGCGACGCGGCGTTTTTCACCACCCGAGAGCACGCCAATGATGGCGTCCCACGGCGGCAGGCGTAGCGCATCGGCGGCCATTTCTAGTTGCAGTTCCAGATTGCCGCCGTCAGAGGTCGAAATGATCGCTTCCAGACGACCTTGCTCGGTTGCCAGTGCGTCAAAGTCAGCGTCCGGCTCGGCATACGCAGCGTAGACCGCGTCGAGTTTGGCACGCGCTTCAAAGGCTTCGCCGAGGCCGCCTTCAACTGCCTGGCGTACGGTTTGCTCTGGATCGAGTTGCGGCTCTTGCGGCAGATAGCCAATGTTCAGGCCCGGCATTGGCGTAGCTTCGCCTTGAATATCGGTGTCGATACCGGCCATGATTTTGAGCAGCGTCGATTTGCCGGAGCCGTTCAGACCCAGTACGCCGATTTTGGCACCGGGGAAAAACGAGAGCGAGATGTCTTTCAGAATCTGGCGTTTTGGCGGCACGATTTTGCCGACCTTGTTCATTGTGTAGACGTATTGGGCCATAAGGATCTCAAAGAAAGATAAAAAGAAGGAGGTACGCAGGGCGCTAAGGATAACCGAAGTACACTTTGATTAACCTGAAACAGGCCGACTCCAGGGCCATGCTTGCCACAAACCCTCCGCCGAATACAGCACCAGCGCAGCCCAGATAATGACAAAGCCGATCAGCGTGCCGCCATCGAGCGGTTCGTGATATAGCCAGACGCCAATGATCAATTGGATGGTGGGCGTGATGTATTGCAGCAGCCCGAGCAGCGACAGCGGAATGCGCCGTGCACCGGCGGCGAACAGTAACAGGGGAATCGAGGTAATCGGTCCTGCGGCGGCCAATAACCATTGCGATGAGGTCGATGCGCTCATGAAACTGTTGTGGCCTTGCAGTGTGGTGAAGCTTAGCCATGCGAGCGTCAACGGCAACACCAGCGCGGTTTCCAGAGCAAGACCGGGCAAAGGGCCCAGACTGGCAGTTTTGCGCAGCAAGCCGTAGCCTGCGAAAGTGACCGCAAGAATTAATGAAAGCCACGGTGGATGGCCGGCTTGCCAGGTCAGCCAGACCACGGCGCTGGCTGCCAGCGCAATCGAGATCCATTGAATGGGTCTGGGGCGCTCACGCAAAAACATACAACCCAGCGCCACGCTCACCAGTGGACAGATGAAGTATCCCAGACTGGCATCGAGGATGTGATTATTGTTGACAGCCCAGACGTAGGTAGTCCAGTTGGCGGCCAGCAAGAGTGCGCTGGCGGCAAAACCTGCGACCACGCGTGGCTGGCGCATCACGGGGCCTATCCAGGCCCATTGCTTACGACATGTCAGCACCACAATCAGAAACAAAAATGACCACAACATGCGATGCATGACGATATCCAGCGGCGGGATTTCCTCCAGAGCTTTGAAGTAGATCGGAAACAGACCCCACAGGATGTAGGAGGCGAGTGCGCAAAAGATACCTGCTTGCATGGTGATGAGCTAATACGAAAAGGGTGGGCAGGCGGGACCTGGAAATGTGCATATTTTACGCAAAAAGGCGGCAATATTGCGCCAGTTATTCGTGTTGATATCGGCACTGCTTTTGATGTTTGCCAGATGTGCCTGATTCTTCGTCGTTGCGATACAGCACTTATCAGGGCAGAACGATCTTGCCGTAACTCAATGGAGGAATTATAGTTTCTGGCAGAAACTTAATCGCATTTAAGAAGTCTTTGTATCCGTCTTTGCCTATATTTTAGACAGAATAAAACACCCCATAATTCGCCTCGAGCTGCGCCAGCACTGGTTGAGATGCGATTCAGGTGCTCGCTGTCGATAGCTTGTTGAGCAGATGCTGGTAATAAATCTTTTCTGTGCAGTCACTATACTTTCGACCAATTAACGCTCATTTTTCGTTGGATTAACTATGCGGTTATTGAATAAAAAATCTATTATTTACCTTGTCTCTGCCGTCTTGCTTCTGATAGCGCTCTATTTTATTTATCATTTTTTCTTTCCTGCCAAAAAAGAGTCACACTACATTACCGTACCGGTCACGTTGTCGGACATTGAGGACACCGTCTTAGCCAGCGGCACGCTCGAAGCGTTGAAACAGGTGAGCGTAGGGGCGCAGGTTTCGGGCCAGCTCAAAAGCCTGAAAGTGGTGCTGGGGCAGGAAGTCAAAAAGGGGCAGCTAGTTGCTGAGATCGATTCATTGGCGCAGCAAAATGCGCTGGAAAATGCCCAGTCGGCCCTGATTCAGGTACGCGCCCAATACCGCTCTAAACAGGCGGCGCTGGTGCAGGCGCAGTTAAATTTTCAGCGTCAGAAACGGTTGCTTGCGGGGGACGCCAGTTCACGCGGAGATTACGAAGCCGCTGACGCCACGCTGCAAAGCACTTTGGCCGATATCGATTCTCTGAACGCCCAAATCGAACAAGCCAAAATCACCGTCAGCACGGCACAGCTTAATCTTGGCTACACCAAAATCATCGCGCCCATGAACGGCAAAGTGGTCTCCATTGTGACCAAAGAAGGTCAAACGGTGAACTCCGCACAGTTGGCACCCACGATTATTATTCTGGCCGAATTGCACACCATGACGGTCAAGGCGCTGGTCTCTGAAGCTGACGTGATTAAGGTGAATCAAAAACAAGCCGTCTATTTCACCGTACTGGGCGATCCGGACCACCGCTACCCAGGTACCCTTCGCACTGTCGAGTTAGCCCCGGAGTCCATCAGTTCGGATGCCAGCCCTAAAAGCAATGCCACCGCTGCGCCGGTGTATTACAACGCCTTATTTGATGTTCCCAATCCAGATCAGAAATTGCGCATTTCCATGACGGCGCAAGTCACGATTGTGCTCAATGCGGCCAAGGGCGTATTAGTCATTCCTTCGACCGCCTTAGGCAAGCGCGGTAAAGATGGGCGTTATGAAGTCCGGGTGCTGGAAACCAAGGACGGTAAGCAAACGGTGAGTGCGCGACAGATCAAAGTTGGCCTCAATAACCTCAATACCCAAGTGTTGGATGGCCTTAAAGCAGGCGAGCAAGTCATCATTGGCGACGCCAACGGTGTCGATAAAGGTACATCGTCATTGACGATCGGCGGCTAAACATGCAGCGCCCACTATTAGAACTGACCGATTTATACCGTGAGTACCCCTCCGGCGAAGAAACCATCACCGTACTGAACAACATCAACCTGAAGATTGCCGCCGGAGAAATGGTGGCGTTGGTCGGCCCTTCCGGCTCGGGCAAGTCAACCTTGATGAACATCCTTGGCTGTCTGGATCGTCCCAGTCGTGGCAGTTATCACGTCGCCGGGCATGCCACTAGTGAACTTGAGCCGGACGCGCTGGCGCAATTACGGCGCGAGCATTTTGGCTTCATTTTCCAGCGTTATCATCTTTTGCCGGATCTCGATGCGCTCAGCAATGTCGAAATCCCCGCGATCTATGCCGGTACACCGACAGCAACCCGCAAACAGCGCGCGCAGGCAATATTGAGTCGGTTGGGCTTGGCGAACCGTAGCCATCATCGTCCCAGCCAATTGTCCGGCGGTCAGCAGCAACGCGTCAGTATTGCGCGTGCGTTGATGAATGGTGGTCAGGTCATACTGGCTGATGAACCGACCGGCGCATTGGATAGTCACAGCGGCCAGGAAGTCATCAAGATTCTCAAAGAGCTGCATGCCGAAGGTCACACCGTCATCATCGTCACGCATGACATGCAAGTCGCGCAGCACGCCCAACGCATCATCGAAATCAGCGATGGCGAAATCATTGCTGACCGCTTGCACCATCCAGAGGCGGTGGAAGGCAGTACTGCTGTCGCACCGCTCAATACCCATCATGCTAACCGGGCGCACATCGCGCTCGATCAGGGGTCGTCATGGCGCGCCTTCGGCGCGAGTCTGATTGAGGCCTGCAAAATGGCCTTGCTGTCGATGAAGTCGCATCGGCTGCGGAGTTTTTTAACCATGCTGGGTATCATTATCGGCATAGCCTCTGTGGTATCGATCGTCGCCCTTGGCGAAGGATCGCGGATAAAAATTCTCAAAGAGATGAGTTTTCTGGGTACCAACACCATCACGATTTATCCCGGTGGCGGCTATGGCGACGTCAAAGCGGGGGCATTGCGCTCACTGACTTCGGCCGATGCAGACGCGCTGGCGCAGCAGGTCTATGCCGATAGCGCGACCCCCGGCATCAGAACCTCAACGGTTGTGCGCTATCGGAATATATCGGTCAATGCTTCGCTTGAGGGCGTAGGAGAGCAGCATTTCCGCGTGCACGGCATTCTCATTGAAGAGGGGATGGGGTTTACACCTGATAGCGTCAAGCATCAGATGCAAGAAGTGGTGATCGACCACAATACTCGGAAAAAATTGTTTGGTGCTAACGATAATCCGATTGGGCAAGTATTGATGCTGGGAAATATCCCTAACCGGATTATCGGCGTGGCCCAAAAAGAAAAAAACGCGTATGGCGACGGTGGCAGTCTGACCTTATGGGTTCCCTATACAACCGTACTCAGTCGCATTCTGGGCAAATCCCCTTTGCAATCGATCACGGTGCGTATCAGCGATGCGGTCTCCAACGATGCCGCCGAACAGAGCATCGTCAAACTATTAACCCAGCGCCACGGCAGCAAAGATTTCTTTATTCAAAACAGCGATAGCATTCGTAAAGTCATCGAATCGACCACTGCCACCTTGACGCTGCTGATATCAATGATTGCCGTGATCTCGTTGATCGTCGGCGGCATCGGCGTCATGAATATCATGCTGGTTTCCGTGACCGAACGGGTTCAGGAAATCGGTGTGCGGATGGCGGTCGGTGCGCGTCAGGGCGACATCATGCGGCAGTTTTTGATCGAGTCGGTATTGGTCTGTCTGTTCGGCGGCATTCTGGGAATTGGTCTGGCCTTCAGCATAGGCGCACTTATTTCTGCTGTGGGCATTGATTTCCAAATGGTGTACTCGATGACTTCGATCATCGCTGCTTGTACCTGTTCAACCTTGATCGGCATTGTTTTTGGCTTTTTACCGGCCCGCAATGCGGCGCGGTTAAACCCCGTAGACGCTTTGGCAAGAGAATGAAAATAACTACTATGCAATCTAAAAAAATACTTCTTAACGTCAGCATCACGATGGTCGCCGTTAGCCTGCTCGCCAGTTGCGCCGCGCCTGTGCCGTATCAAAACGTGCCAATGACGATACCGACGCAATGGCAACATAGCGCCGAGACGAACACTAGCACGGCCACCCTCAACGATCATTGGTGGGAAAATTTTAATGACCCTGTTCTGAATCAATTGATCGCACTGGCATTGGCACGCAATAATGATCTGGCGGGGGCTGCGATTCTGGTGCGGCGCGCACAATTGCAAGCCGGTCTGGCGGTGATTAATCCGACGGTGTCGCTTGGTTTAAGTACGGCCAATAATCGTAATCTGCGCGGTCAGCCCAACATTAGCAATTCTCAGACCCTCACCGGCTCGGTCGGCTACCAGCTTGATCTGTGGGGCAATTTAGCGAAGCAACGCAATGTCGCCGAGTGGGAGGCGCAGGCAACGGAAGAGGATCGTCAAAGTGCGGCGCTAGCCTTGATCGGTACGACCGCAACCTTGTATTGGAAGATTGCGAACGCGCAACAACACCTCGACGTCAATGACCAAAGCATCGTGTATCTCGGCAAAATTCTGGAGATGGTCAGGTTGCAGCATGACGCTGGCGCTGTCACGTCGCTGGAGGTATTGCAGGCCGAGCAGTCGCTCGCCGTGCAACAGGCAGCGCGCACGCAATTGCTGCAACAGCTGGTGCAATACCGTGCGGCGTTCGCGATTTTGTTCAACGGTCCGCCCGGCGATTCCTACCCTGAAAGCAGCACCTTATCCGCGCTATCTATCCAGGCACTGCCAACCATCGCCGCCGGGCTACCGTCACAGTTACTGAGTCGTCGGCCTGACCTGCGTGCGGCGGAGTTACGGCTGCGCGAAATGCTCACGACCGTCGAGGTTACGCGGACTAACTATTATCCGGCCTTGTCACTCACAGGTTCTCTCGGAAGCAGCAGTACCGCGCTGAGCAATCTGCTGCAAAATCCGGTCGGTACATTGGCGACGGGTTTGACTTTTCCGTTTTTGCAGTGGAATCAGATGCAACTGAGCATCAAAGTGTCGCAGGCAAATTATGAAAAAGCGGTGATCGATTTTCGTCAGACTTTTTATAAGGCACTGAGCGACGTCGAGATCGCCTTATCCGCACGCACCCAGTTTCAGGCCCAGGCCAGCAAGCTGGCGCAATCGCTGGCTGCGGCAAATCAGATTGAACGCCTGTATCAAGAGCGCTATCGGGAAGGCGCTGTGGCGTTGAGAGTATGGCTCGATGCGCAAGATACGCTACGCGCCTCCCAGCTCGCGCAAGCCGACAATATGCTCAATTTGCTCATTAGTCAGGTGACGCTGTATCAGGCATTGGGGGGCGATGCGCGTGTGACACCGGATGAAATGACGCACACAGAGTGAAGCCGGGGATTAGTGGAATTGCTCTTTATTTCCGTATGGCAATCAGTAAAATATTCACTACACTTCAAACACACATTTCTCTCATTTCTCTCATTGAAAATCGAAGAGAAAAGTGGGCAGTTTCATTTTGATCTGACAGTGAAATATTTTATTGGGGAATGACATGCACAGTATTATTCAAAATCGTATAAAAAGTATCTGTTTTTATTATTGTAGCTACGGCGGCGCTATCTTCTGAAGTCATGGCGCAAACACCGCCAGCAGGGGAAACATGTATTGCTGGCATATGTGTACCAATCCCTCCTGTTACCACTATCGAGCAATGCATTGCGGATAATTGTGCGGTGACGAATGTTTCGTGTATTGCTCAATGTTCGGATATTCCGGGGATTTCTAGCTTATAGGTAGTCTGTTTTCTTCCACTTAATGTCCCTCATCCACATTAATCCAACGATTAATGTGGATACTTTTCAGAGATGACGAATACTGCGCGTCAAACCTCCGCAGCAGCCATCAACCGGCAATGTTCCGGCCGCGCAACATACCGATGCAGCACCAGAGCCCCTGCCCCGCACATTGCCATCACAATCACCAACGGCAGCGCCGTGCCGTCATGCCACAAGCTCATGCAGATACCAGCGAGGATACCCAGCGAGAATTGCAGCGTCCCCATTAATGCCGATGCAGTACCGGCTTGATGGCCTTGTTGCGACAAGGCAATCGCGGAGGCATTCGGGCTGATAAAGCCGTAACTGACCATAAAGCCGAAGAAGCCGATCAACAGCAATATCAGACTATTGACGCCGACGGCGACGAGTAAGGTGATGCCGAGCATCAATCCGGCTGGCAACCATAAGGCACGTCCAAGAATCGTGTCTGGCAAGAGTTTGCCGACCAGTCGGGCATTGATCTGCGACGCCGCAATCAAACCGATGGCGTTGGAGCCGAACACCCAGCCGAAATTTTCCGGCTTGATACCGTGCAAGGTGATGAGGACAAAAGGCGAGCCGGTGATATAGGTAAACATTCCCGCCTGCAACAAACCGCCGCATAAGGTGTAGGCCAAAAACTGGCGGTCTAGCAGCAATGTGCCGTATTGTCTGAGCACGCGGCCCAGTAGTAGCGGCGCTGTATGTTGGCGGTCCAGCGTTTCTTGCATGGTCCTGTCAATAGCGATCAGGCACAGCAGACCGAAGATGGCCAAGCCGCCAAAGATCACGCGCCAGCCCCATCGTGTGAGTACTTCACCACCAATCAAGGGTGCCAGAATGGGCGCGATTCCCATTACCAGCATCAAAAGAGAAAAGGCTTTAGCCGAGCCTGCCGCGCCCATCCTATCCCGAATCACGGCACGACTAATGACCATCCCGGCGCAGCCGCCTAGCCCTTGCATAAAGCGGGCGAACATCAGCATCGTGACATCTGGCGCGAACAGGCAGGCGATGGACGCCAGTGTGTATAAACCCAATCCGAAATACAACGGCGGTTTGCGTCCAAAGTGATCGCTCAACGGTCCGTAGAACATTTGACCCACGGCCAGACCTACCAAAAAAGTGGTCAGCGTGAGCTGTACGAGATTGCCGCCAACGCCGAAATCTTTCGCAATAGTGGGGAAACCTGGCAGATACATATCGATCGAAAGAGAGCCGATCGCAGTGAGTGCGCCCAGCAAAATGAGCCAGCCGGGCAGCATTTTTTCTGGCGCAGAAGTTACTTCGTTGTTTGTCATGAATGCTTTGAAATGTGCGCAGAATGTGTGCGGGAATACTGTTAGAGGGAAATTGCGCTGTGGAACTGTTACTGCTGCGGTTGAGGTCTGCAAATAGGGGATGAATCATTGGAAGGACAGATGGCTAATTTTTTTCTGATGATCAAAGACCAGCGCTTTGCCGGGACAACAGCGTCAGCCCGCCACCGCCCACATTGCCATACGCATTCCATTGAAATTGCCGCTAAATATGTCGCCGCATTTTATAGTATTCATTGATTTTTTTCCGAGCGGAAAGGTATGTAGCGCCGCCCCTCAGCCGCCCGATACAATCTTGTTGGCGTAGCGCAAGTTCGCAAACGATGAGGCATATCAATAGATGAATATAAATCAACAACAAAATAATGATTCCCTTTATTATCTTGACGTTGCACGTTCAGGCATTGTTTGCCGCATGTTGATGGACCTGATGCAACACTTCAGAAACGCTTTGGCAGGTAGCCTGTCAGTCGTATTGGTTGCGCGGATAAGATTCACCGGTGCTGGCCATAGGTGTGCGCAAGTGATCATGTTTTAACCTATTCAGATAGCAAATTTAATGAACGGCACCGTCATTCCTGCTCTTTCCCTACTCTCCTTCGCCGTTGCAGTAGTTGCCGCTTATGTTGCCCTGATATTGGCCGGACGTGTGAGTAGCGCGCGTGGGCCACAAGTATGGGCTTGGTTGTTCGGTGGCGGTATTGCGATGGGTACCGGAATGTGGGCCATGCATTTTATCGGGATGCTGGCATTTTATTTGCCGATCGGGATTGAGTACGATGTTGAAAAAACGCTACTCTCGTGGGTGATGGCCGCAGCTGCGTGCTGCTTTGCATTATTTTTAGTGAAGGGGCCACGACTGGGTCGACATCGACTGGTATTGGGCGGCGTCCTTGTCGGCCTTGGCATTTCTGCGATGCATTATCTGGGGATGGCGGCCATCCAGGTCGAGCCGGGATTGCATTACGATCATGCCCTGTTTCTCGTCTCGGTCGCCGTGGCGATCGTGGGCGCGATTGTCGCTTTGTGGCTGGCGTTTCATTTGCGCGGGGGTGACGCCTGGCATACCAATCTGACCCGGCTAGCAGCAGCCATCATTATGGGTTTGGCCATTACCGGCATGCATTACACCGGTATGGCGGCGGCGCGCTTTCCTGGCAATTCGGCCAATCTGTTATGCACCTTTAATGATGGTCTGAACCATAACTGGCTGGCGTATTCAGTCGCCGGTTTTACGCTGGTTGTGCTGGCGTTTATATTGTTGTTATCGTTTATCGATATTCGCAGTCGTCGCCATGCCGACGCGCTCAGAGCCTCTCTTAAATCGGTGCACTCCAGACTCGCTTATTTGGGCACGCACGATGTCTTGACCAGTTTGCCCAATCGCTCCTTGCTCAGCGAAAAAATCACCGAAGCCATCACGCTGGCACAAGCGGACAAGACGCGTAGCCTATTTTCCGTGTTGCACATTAATATCGATCGTCTGAAGACCGTCAATGAGTCGCTCGGGCGCACCGCTGGCGATCAGGTTCTCAATGCTTTTGTGCTGCGTATACGTCAAACCCTGGGGCCGCACGACATCCTGGCACGACTGAGCGGAGACGAGTTCGTTGTCCTGGCCGAGATGGCGCAAATGGCCGACGCAGGCCGTATCGCCGCCAATCTCATCGAATTGCTGGGGCGCCCTTTGCACGTGCCTTCGCATGAAGTCCATGTCACGGTGTCGATTGGCATTAGCGTCTATCCCAGCGATGGCCACAGTGCAGAAGCATTGCTGGCAAACGCGGATACCGCGATGACGTACGTCAAGCAACACGGCCGTAATAACTATCATTTCTTCACGCCCGAAATGCACGCCCGCAACCGTGACCGCGTCGATTTGGAAAGTGGTTTGCGTCCGGCCTTGGCCAGAAATGAATTTCGGATGTTTTATCAGCCCAAGGTGGATATTGCCTCTGGAAAAATTATCGGCGTCGAAGCGTTATTGCGCTGGCAGCATCCCGAGTATGGCCTGGTGTCGCCCGCCAGATTTATCCCGCTGGCCGAAGAAAGCGGCCTCATTGTCGCCATTGGTGATTGGGTCATTGAAGCTGCGTGCCAGCAAAGTCGGCGTTGGCAGGATATGGGCTTAACGATAGGATTAGCTCCGATCCCCATCTCTGTGAATCTTTCTGCCCATCAATTTTTGCAACGCGACTTGGTGGCGAATACGATGGCGATGCTCGAGCGGCATGATATTCCGGGGTCAGGCTTGATACTGGAATTGACAGAAGGGTCGCTCATGGGCAACCCGGAAAACGCGATTGATGTGTTGCGTGAGTTGACCCGGCGCGGCCTACGGGTATCGATTGATGATTTTGGTACGGGCTATTCCAGTCTGAGTTATTTGCGCCGTTTTCCACTCAACGAGATCAAGATCGATCGCTCTTTCATACAGTCTTTGGAGACCAATCAAGAAGATCGTGCCATCGTGCGCGCCGTGGTCACGTTAGCGCATAGTTTGCAGTTGATTGTGGTGGCTGAAGGCGTCGCCAAGGTTGAGCAATTACGGTTTTTGCGGCAGATTGGCTGCGATCAGTATCAGGGATTTTTGTTTAGCGAGCCGGTTCCGGCCGATGTGATGACGGAGATGTTGATGGCATAGCTGAATAACTACGGTACGGTTTTGTCAGCAGATCACCAGAATAAGTCGGATCGTTTTTTTGACTATTCTTCTGTTTTTGTTATGCGTATCGATTTGATGTTTTATTAAAGCTTTGGTACCAATTGTTGAGAGTGTAAATAACGCTGATTTGTACGCACATCTCTGAGTCCATGGATCATAGATAGGACTTACGCAAAACCGCCCCGGCGGCGTTATCCCTCCCAGGCTTACTTTTCGTAATGGCATCAAAGGTCTTCCTTACGGGAACAATTTTGCGTAAGTCCTAAATAATCTGATTGCATCAAACGACCGATTGTTTATGAAAGACGCGATCGTTTTAATGTGCACTTCTCGGTTTCGATCCGCAGGATGTAAAGCTTGTGCATGAGGTCAACAGAAGTCGATATTTTCACGCCACTATTGACTTGGTTTGGTAGGGTTTAAAACTGCTGCGCTATTGCAAAATTTGACTTTTACCATAGCGGTAATTAGGGATACTTCCGAATGTCCCTCGGCAATAAATATAATTATCGCCGATGCGCTTTTGCCTCATAACGGATTCAGTTAACGAGAGCGATCGCAGAGTGTATTACCTGCTTTAGCATCCCCGACCCCTCCGAATAGATGATTCATAAACAATCTTACTCAAGATCAGAAAGAGAGCACGATGCCGTACAGAACCAATCGAACCAATATATCCAATTCTAGTTGCCCCTACCGAGCGCACAATCTAAATAAACCTGGTGCGGATAATAGGGCAAGATCTATCCGCGCCGGCAAATTCAGCGACCAGTTTGTCCGCGGCTCTAGCTGTGTAAGAGAACTTCCGCGCTGCGGGCCTGGCCACCAGAAAATGAATCATATACCTCTGGTTGCGCTATTTACCCTCGGTTCTATCTTAGTGTCAACAATGGCTGCACCGTCCATTGGCTCTATCGGCAGCAGACAAAATACGACCAGGCGGTCGAATTCGTCTTCAGTTTTATCCGCCGAAAGTCAGCAGTTTCAGACCCGCCTTCGGGATGTACATCATGCTTCTTCGTCTGCATTACCCACTGGCTCGGGTAACACGTTTCGCAGAGCAAGGCGGCCGCGTCGGTCAGCCAAAGAGCACAACAGTGCCACGTTCAGAGCGGGAAAAAACGCACCAAAGACAGAACGGACAAATCCCTTATTACCGAGGCCTCAGCAACAATCCAATCCCATCGATCAACGCCGGTTGCAAAATCTGATACAGCGCACTGAGCGCATTGAAAATCAGAACGTACAACATGCCGATCATCATCCGGCATTCCAGTCTTTCAACGCTTCCCGAGTAAGACGCGCAAGGGCTATCGAATGGACTGGAAATATAGCGAACCCTCGGGGTACTTTATTGGGTCGCGACCCATTTATGACTTTTACCGGATTGTTTACTCAGGGCTGGTTGGGTCGGTCGCGAGCTGCTCAAAACGCAAAACTGGCGTTATGGAAAGAGGGGGAGGCTTTGAGGGCTGCGATGAATTACGACCCTCTTACGCAAAATAGTCGCGATTATTGTGAACGATATCTGGAGGTTCTCTTCGAACAGCATGGCCTGCCTGCATCGTATATAAACAAACCCATCGACGCCACAATTTCAGACATACGCCCTATGCTGGGACAAGCCGTCGATAAGATGTCAAAGCAAATACAGCCGATTGAGTATGAGACTAGCTGGACGCCATTACAACTTACGACAGGGATGTATCTCAAGGAGGTATATGAAAAAGCCGGCAAGATGGGAGAGTTTGACATTCATTGGACCAGCGTCTTACCCGTAGAGCTGAGAAAAACCATGATGGGAGACGGACTATGGACTTCGTATCGCGATTTCTTTGAGGAGGGTCTCAACTCAGGACCAATGGCTGATGATGCAATAGTCAGTATTAATGCCATGGTTACCGGCACTCTTTTGGATTCGTACGCAGAGTTTCCAGAAATGGCTAACAATATAGACACGTTAAAACAACAAATCTGTCCCGTCTTTTATCGCGGCACTGTTGTTGCCGGCATTTTCAAGGGGCCGCCCCTCGATCATAAAAGTTCTGACACTTTGTATAGCTTGAATGATGATTTTCCTCCAACGCCGATCGATGGCACTGGCAGATACTTGCTGCGACGACCCCAGTATCAGGCCGCAGTAGCAAAGGGGTTACCCTTAAAAATAACCATCGGCCTGGGTGATTTGTTATTTCAGCCGCAGACAAAGGGAAGGGATTATCCCAGAACAATCGACCCAGACTTTACATTCGGCCCTCCTGGCCCTGGGGATAGGCTATGGGATGCTTACAAAAGTAAATTGAATTTAGATTTGGACACCTCTACATTTTCAAGCACTGAACAAAAGCAAATGTTATATCTGGGACTAACCCAGTCTGGGATGCAGGGAGCTTCATTGATGATGGCACCATTGTTGCCGACATGGATGTTAAGTTTCAATGGCGTAGTCTCCACCCTTCCAGACGTCGTCGCTGCAATGGCTGTCGACAATTCACAGGAGTCGCAGGCGCATCTCGGTAAATTCTTAAGAGGCATATTGGCTGAAGCCGTAGGGGGGCTGGCTTTCGCAGGAAGTAAGGCTCTCCTTAATGTGGGGATTTCCAGAGCGACAGTGAGGATTATCAAAAATCCAATGGAAAAGTATACTGAAATAACCAGGTTATTGGATTTGGCAAAGAACCCGGCTGTCGTACCAAGAGCATCTTTAATGGAGGCGCGCAATATTGTGCATGGTAGGTCAATACTCCCTTTTCTAGTGACTAAATCGGGAGCAACATTAGAGGCGACCAATTCTATTTCAGTGATTATTAATCGATTTATATCATCCCTGGCAAACGCGCCCGAACCCGAAGCGTCGCCGAAAAATGATACTGTTGCTGCCTCACTCTTGACCGCGACAGTATCACCGCCGCTAACCTGGGACATACTGAATGCGGAGCAAAAAGTCCAGCTCACCCTGGCCGATCTGTTAGTCGTACCGAAAACGACTGCCTCCTATCAAAATTTCCTTGATCTGCTTAATGGTTGGGATCAGGCGATTGCCGAGATATTCACCTCAGATAGCCAGATGCCAACCGAGCAATTCGATACACTGCTCGAACCGACGCGTAAATATCTTGCTACAAAATATGCGCTCAAAGATCAGGATGGCAATGTAGACCGCCCTCAGGCACTGGAATTCGCTAATAAAAAGTATGCGATGCAGACTAACCAGTCCGATTTTGACAGAATTTATTTTTATACAATGGAAGAGTCGATGCGAGAGCTCGCAAAGGACACTGTCTTAAGCCGAAATCTCCTCAAACACCCATCAGATACCTTACGCAAGGCGTTATTGCTGGATACGCCTGAGCAGATTAATGCGTTTCTTAATAGCCTGAAAGCAAATGAGCTATTGGAAACTACGGTCGCTGAGATGCGCAACAATCCATCAGAATCACAAGCAAGAGAAATGTCGGCGTTCTCATCTAAGCAGACCGATCTTTTTCTTGAGAGTTTCGACGAAAAGGTGTTGCTTCTGCCCGGAAATCTCCACCGCCTGGCGCTGTTCCATGAATACCTTTGCAGAATGGCTGCCGGAGAAGGTTGGCATTTCAGTCCCCAAAGCCGGATGGAGACAATTGTCGCGAACTTCAAACGCATCCTGGGCGCTGAGGCAGCCATCCCACCCATGATGGTGCAAGTACTTAACAGGCTCAACTACAACAACCATGCCAGCATGGTACTGCCAGGGTTTAACGGACAGTATCTGGATACTTTATGCAATAACGACCTGCTCAATGATATTCCTGCTTATTCAAAACTCGATGGACAACAAAGACTCGCCGTGAGCAAAGCGATATCCGCTGGCACCGGCATCTCTCGGGACTACCCCTTAGGTTCGCTAACGAACTCGGTCGCCAGAGTGCTTAGCCAGTTCGATACAACAGAATTAGCTAAGTTAAACTATCCAGGAAATGAAATCACGGTGTTAAACCAATTGATTGCAGTCGATCTTGCCGCCAACAACGGTGTTGGCAAAATCGACCTGGAATGGGCTAAAGAATTTTGGGAACTGTTGGCTGATAAAAGCAAAACCGTCTCTGGTTTAGCTGAGTGGCTCAACATAGTGCAGCGCAAAGACCTTGATCGACCACGTGACGACATCATCGTCGCCATCCATGAGTTGTACACGATGGCCAACGCAGAGCCAGGCAAGACAATCACGCAGCCAATGATTGAATTAGCGATACAGCTGAAACAAAAATTTATCAGCATACCGCCGATCGACGGAGATTCACCTGATACTCGGACGTGGGCGTGTCTCAATTATTTAACCGAAGCAATGGGTGGACCGCTGCCTGTATCGATTCAACAGTGGAAGGACTGGCTGGAAGCGCAACCGACTAACGCGCAAATTGCGCCAGATGGGAGATCGCCGATTCTACCGAATCAACTCGTCATCAACGCCATGATAACGCGCATGATGGACATAATAGATCCAGATCGGCTCCTCGTCGTTAACCAAGATCAGACACTGCCCCCTTTCGATTTACAGGTAGACCCCCTCGCTGGCGCCAAATTGCTGGCACTAAGTGGGTTTCATGGCATCGAAACGAAGATTGAGGATGTCACATATCCGATAAAGGTGATCGTCAATGAGCGCGATGCTACGACCGTTTTTTCAGAGATGGGAGCGTTGTACGACGGTTACAGCAGGGCGGTAAAAGAGGGGCATCCTATTTTCAACCGGATGTTAGCTATAGATATCTTCCGCGGTCAGTTGTATTCCGGCTGGCCAATAAATGATTACCCCGACGATCCAATTAGGCTAGAACTGGATGGTCGTGACCTCACTAATGATCCGTCTATCAAAACGGCGCCCGCGATTTTGGCTGGACTGAACGATTACTCGAATCACAACGGTACCAAAATATTCGACAAGCATTTCGATATTAACGAAAACGATATTCGCGCCAGCAAGTGCAATCCCGGCCAGTTTTTCAGAAGATGCTACGACGGCAGTTGGTTGTTTCGCCTTATAGTCAACGAGGTCGATCCGGTTCTCGGAAAGTTGACGTGTATTTATGGAGAGTGGCCAGGAACCGATCATGACGAAAATATATATATGCCATGGGATCGCGATCTGTGCGATATCCCAAAAGAAATTGACCTGACCGGTACCGAACAAGACGCCTCTCTCGAGCGTATGTATCTGCAACAATGGCTGGGCAAGATGCTAAATAAAGAGGATGGCCCCGGCTTAATCAACTGGATAAGGAACGTAATTTTGCAACAGGCCGGGTTTGAGGAGCTGGCTTATGACGCGATGGCTTCATCCTCAACTGAGGAGCAGATGCGCGACTTTCAATACGAGGTATGGATTAACAAATTTCTAAACGCCCAGCTTAAAAAAATCACCCCTGCTCCATTTCAGAATGCGACTTTTACCAGTGACGCCAACGCAGCAATAACGGTCCGGCAGTTAACGCGATTGCCGTCGTTACAGCAGCCATCACCGACGAATACATTGTTTAATGCCATTAGCGTAGAGGCCCCTGGTATCGGTATCAAATATCAGGAAGAGCTAGACAGGTTTGTGAATGAGCAATATCTCAAGAAAGGACTCTTTTCCCAATTAATGAGCACTTGCACGGAGCATATTTCAACCGATAATCCTTGGCGCTTCGTCTACCTGGATCAAAGCCAAAAAACGGACATACTGTCAACCTATCAGGCAAGTCATTATGTCGACCATCGCGCAAAAATAGCGTATATGGGAGACCCTGAATCGGTTTTTTTCCTGGGTCCCTATGGTCTCCAACGGCTAGATCGGAAGACCCAGACGATGATTGTCCTCATGGAGATCTGTACCGGGAAAACATATTTGACAACGGAACAAATGCGCAACAATCGTGGCGCAGACGTCCTGCTGGCAAATGCATGCCTGCAGGAGGACAACCACAAAGCGGTGCCCGTGCTTGTCGCCGCAATGATCGATGACAAGGACAAGGACGCCGGTTTGAATCTATTGAAAAACTTCAATCTGATAATAAGAAACAATGATGATGAAAATGAGATCTGCAACAAGCTCATTAAAAAACATCCTCAAAACGTGTAGATCTGGCATAGAACAGATGTGTTCACCATCCATTTTCTGACACTAAAAGGCTTCCTTCGAGGAGCCTTTTTAGATTGCTGATTATCTTAACTACGCTTGCAAAAAATCCAGTAGCGTCATCGCCACTACTTTCGTCGCCCGGCGCAAATCCTCAAGAGCTAGATTTTCATCCGCTTGCTTAGCATTCGATTCGGCCAGGGTGCGTGGGCCAGCTCCGTATAGCACCACCGGAATGCCTTGTTCACCATACAGTCTGGCATCGGTATAGAGGGCCGAGCCGTTGGTTGTAATGGGCTCTCCAAACACGGTTTCGGCATTTTTTTGCAAACTGTTGAGCAATCCTTCATGGCCCGGCAAAGGACGTAACGCACGCGCCAGCAACAAGCGTTTAATTTCTACTCGAATGCCGGCCAAGCCAGCGACGGCTCCCTCGATCATTGCACGCACATCAGCCTCAACTTGTATCGGATCTTCTTCCGGAATCATGCGGCGATCCATTTTCAGCACAACCTTGCCCGGTACGACGTTGGTATTGGTGCCGCCCTCAATGCGTCCGACTATCATAGTCGGATGAGTGATGCCGGGGATGGCAGAAGTAATCGTTTTGAGTTCAGGCAATTTGGCGTAAATCGCTTGCAAAACGGCAGTGGCCGCTTGCAATGCATCATGGCCGGTCTCGGGCGCTGAGCCATGCGTCGCACGGCCGAGTATGGACACTTCAAATTGCAAACAGGCGTTATGCGCGGTCACGATGTTGTAGCTAAATCCGGGTGCGATCACGTAATCGGGTTTAGTCAGTTTGTTCTCTAGCAACCAGGCCGGACCGAGTAAGCCACCGAATTCTTCGTCATACGTAAAATGACATTCCAGCGTTCCTTTGAGCATAATGCCCAAGGCTTCCAGCGCACGCACGGCAAAAACATAGGTCGCAAAATCGCCCTTGGACACCGCTGTCGCCCGGCCAAATATCCGGCCATCTTCGATCTCGCCGCCATAAGGCAGCTTCTGCCAACCGTCGCCGGGCGGTACCACATCGCCATGGGCATTGAGCGCAATGACCGGCCCTGCTGCGCTGTAATGCCGCCGTACGATCAGGTTGGTGATGCTTTCCATGCCGTAAGCACGCACCGTTTCAGTTGGGACCGGATATTTTTCAACTTCCCAGCCTATACCGTTGAGCAAGTCGGCGACTACCTCTGCATGCGGTGCATTGTTGCCGGGCGGGGTGTCTGTCGGGACGCGGATGATGTTTTGGAGGAAGGTAACTTCTTCGTCGAAATGGGCATCGATCCAGGTGGAGAGTTGTATGGCGAGTGGAGGAGTGGACATGGCTTTTCGGAGAAGGGGAAATGAGAATGATTTTACGACGTTAAGCTTGCTTGAGTGTGCGAATAGATCGTTATTCCAAGGGCCAGGTGTATGGTGTCCATGCGGCGCAGAAATTCCGCGCTGATGTGCCGCGTGTACGGATCTACCTTACTACCTGTTTTAAATCCGATGTCTAAGCTGCGATGCTGTAATGCGTTCCATCGGTATCGCAGTACCGCAGGGAGTGTTTCGATACATTGCAATATGTTCTCAATGATTTCATTAAACCTGTCATCACCGCTATCGCTGTCACATTCAAATGTGGCGCGCCAGAGGCCATCTTCTGTTGGGTAGACATTTAATACCATCAATCCTCTCTGCGCCAACTTTTGGGAAAAACTGCACAGGTCGTGACAGTCGGTGATGATTAAATCGGCATTAAGAAAGGTGGTCTGTGGCATGGCGGTTCTTTTTTTGGTCTCGTTGGTGAGGGAGGTTAAGAGTGGCAAAAGATAGAAATAGCAGAGATCGCGCAAGTTAATTGATCTGGCGCGTTATGTTGATCAGTAGAATTATTTTGCCATGATGCGCATGTTTTAAATTTTTACAAGTGTTCGAGGAGAACTTCATAGAGCATTTAAAAATAGATAAAAGGAAAGCCAAATATGCCAGACGCTATTGCAAACTATTCCGCTGTACACGTCCATCCCTCAGAGCGATCGGTTCCGCCCGGCAGAAATGTGAGAAATAATTTCAGATATGCAGCAAATACTGATTTACAGATTCTCAATACAGTAAAAACTATTGCAGGGGTAATACAAAATATCCACATTCCAGGAGGGGTATCAAAGCCCGGTAACACATTGACGGGTAGCCATCCTGAGTATGATTCCAGCAAGAGTAAGCACCCGTCGAAGGCTTTCCAAAATCTGAAGGCTGTGGGAAAAAATAAACAACCTCACGGACGTAAAAATTTTTATCAGGCAGTGCGTCATAGCCAGAAATTATCTTCCCGAAAATTGGATACATCAGGAAAATCGACTATCTCGCACAATATAAAAAATAGTACGTTGCCATTGCCACCCGGATTCAATGCCACGCACATGTTGTCTGCGCGCGCATCTTCCGTTAGCGACAAAACAAAAAATCCAGGCAATCACACTCGGCAATCGCATCCTCTGTCGCATGCGAGGGTTAGCGCGCCTATAAAAAATTCATCACTAGTTGTTTCAGAAAAAAGTAACCGACGCTCGCCACAAACCCAAAACTCCAAATCGTCCTGGCAATATTTGCCAGACTACGAAGAAGAGGTTGTGTGGTCGTGGGAATGGTCAGCCCCCACGTCACATGTGCGCATAGTCCCATCGATTGCTGAGATGGCTTTGGCCGGACAAGATCATGATCCAGTACCATCCCAGCCCGCACCTTCAGCGCCTCCTCCTCCGAGCGATATTGACTTCCCCCAGTTCACACGATTGACCGACGATCAGGATTGGAATGAGCTGGAAGTCGATTATAAGAACAACATTACGCTCACCGATATATTGATGCAAAGCCAGAATATATCTTTCGAAGATGCTGCTGTTCGGTACAAACTTATTGCTGAGGATATTCAAAAATCTTTTACTGCACCCGGTAAGCCAGAACGTCATTGGCAAGCTTTGAGCGATGAAGCGCATCGCTTGTTTGCGGCAAAATATGCACTGCAGATGCATGCTAAGAACGCCACCCGTAGTGAGGCATTCGTAATGGGAAATACCTGTTTTAAACATCCTGCAAATCCGGAAGAAAATTTCAAGCGTGCCTACGCTGATGCGCTACAGATCAATCTTTTTTCCCTGGATACTGCACTCATGGAAAGCACCCGCGTGAGTGCGTCGGATGCGTTACGCACATTATTAGTGCAGGAGGGCTTGCCAAGCCAAAAAGTACATTTTGATGACTACATGCATAGTTTGATTTTTGAGAAATCTACAGATAGTTCGCAGTCTTTCCCTTTAGCTTTTAACCGCGCGGCGATCCTCCACAAATACCGTAATAGCACCAATCCAGAGCAGGCCTTCCTCAACGATAGTCAGACTTCTATACACGCGGTAAGAAAAGAATATAAACAGAAAATCGGATTTGAACAGGTCAACCTGCATATGATCGATGATGTATTGCGTGTGCTTGGGTACGATGGCATGACGTTCTCGAGTCCGAGCACGATCGGATTGCATTTTGAGCAACTAGTCGATCTGCCGGCACTGCGTAAAATTCCTTTTTTTTCATCGCTCGACAAAGCGCAACAGATAGTCTTTCTCAATTACGTCCGGATGCAGACAGGTGAATCCGGGCGTTATCGTCTGCGTTCACTAGAACACTCAGTTGATACGATGCTGATCCGTTCATTGAGGGTAGAACCGCATGTAGTAGCGTATCCGGCTGGTGATGATGCCTGGTTCAATCTGGGCGTAGGGTTGCACTTCGCAGCATCAAACGGTGTGCGGAAAGTCGGTGCTGGTTGGGATACACCGTTTTTGAAAGAGATTGCTACCGCATGCTCCAAAATGCCGAGCCTGAGGTTTTGGCTAATGAAAAATTTACAGACCTTAAAGCGTGATCCTATCAATCTTAACTTTGTTATTAGTCTTGCTAACAGGTTGCGTGAAATTTCTGAGGCTACACCGGATGCGATACCGGTAAAACTAGCCGCCTACGCCAAGGAAACGGTTACAAGAAACACAGCGGAAGTGCGCAATAAAACCTCGGACGATATCGCCCCTTGGCCGGGTGATGCTGAGGTGCAGAAAATATCAAGAACTGCGTGGAAGGAGCTGGTCTTCTACGCCAGGAAAATAGTCGCAAGATATAATATTTCAGAGGGTGTGTATGGTGGCAACTCGGAGGATATCGCCACCTTTCTGAAGGAATATGTGCAGCAGGACTTGGGCGAGTATCAGGTACAACCAACATCCAGACAGGCGTGGAAGGATTGGTTGGCATCGCGCCAATCCGGGGGCAATACACTGGCCTATGAGCTGGCCCATGATGGCTCGGACTTCAACGCGTCAAAAAAATACAGCAACCAAAATTTGATTTATATGATCGAAAAAGTTGGTTGGCCCGGCAGCGCAGACCTATTACAAGAATTAAAAAAGGAACAAAAAAGTTTAGCCGGAGCCTCATGCTTACGTTTGGGGCCGGAGCGCGATATTCACCCTGCTTATGACCCCTTGGTTCTGCTTGCCCGGACTGGGCATGAAGTTCAAATGCGGGTGGACGCGCAAGGAAATGCTTGCGATCTGGCGGTAAGACTGATCGCTGATGATAACCGCGTCACCACCGTTGACAGGTCGCCAAACGGAAAATTACTGGACAATAACTGGTGTGGCGCAACCCAATATCGCTTTGGCCAAATGTTTGCAGAAAACATTCACGATCACAGCTTATATTCAGGCTGGCCTGCAAGCAGTAATTTGCACCCAAGCGACATGAAGATCGGCGATAAACTTTTCAGTAAGAATCCGACGACAACCAATCTGACGCAGTTCCTCGGAAAATTGAACAATTTTTCCGGTGATAACCCCGGGGCGATGTTTGATAAAATTTTTACCATCGATAAAAAATTCGCGCATGTCGATTCCGATCCACGCGCAGATTTCATCGATATGTGCAGAAGTTGGACGTTTAAAGGTATTTTCCATGCGGGATCGCCGGGCCTTGGAAAGTGGGCGATTGTCTATAACAACGACTTCTATGCAGAATACGGTACGGACCGTATTTCAATAATGGAAAATAATCAGTTTGAAAAAATGCCATTTCTCTACGCTCTTAACGGGGACAAGGAACGTTTTCCTATTCAGCGCGGTTTCTTACATGAACTCCTGCACCCATTGTCGCTGCAGAATGATCCACGTGGCCAGGATCTGCGATATCAAGGTTTTATCATCGCGTTGACGAATCTCATTGTCCAGCAAGCCGGATTAGGTACGTCGTATCGGTACACTTATTCTATGACCAAGGTTTTGCCGTCGCTTGACGAGCGGCTCGATCAATTTCGTGAGGCGCAATTGTCGGACCAATATCTTGAAGCGATCATTGCCCAGATTGCCCCCCCTGAAGTTCAGGGAGCGGTGTTTAGTACAGGCGCCAGCGATAGCTTAACTGTCACAAAAGTGCGCGAATGTTTTGCAAAGCTAGACCATCACAAATTACCTGATTCTTCCCCGTTATTGAATGCATTCACTGTTGAAGGCGATCCTGGTGGTGAATTCAACAATCAGTTGCAGTTAGATCATCTGAATGCGATTTTTCATGCGCTGTATAGCGAAGGGAATCTCTTCGCTCAGTTGGCCATAGAGCATCAACATCGGCTCCTGGATAAGCCGTGGCGGTTTCATTATCTTGATCCCACCGCAGCAGCCAAGACGTTTGACCTGTATGGTGCCAGTCATCTGGTGGACCATGCAGCGAGAACGGTATATGCACGCTATCTTCCTCAAAGTTATATCACCTTCTTGGGCCCTAATGGTCTGATGCCCCTGACCACGAGACGTCAAGCGACGCTTATCGGGTTGGAAATATTGACAGCCACGCCGAATTTGCGTGGTGAGCAAGCGTGTGTTGATCGTGGCTTAGTGGCCGCACTGGCGGATATCTGTTTGCAGAAGTATGAACCTGTGCCCCAGGTTGCCGCAGCGACGATTGATAGTATGGAAGAAGTACCGTCGTTACAATTGCTGAGCAAACTTACACATACGCGACGACGCAAGTTTGATGAAGATTGGTACATCAAACAGGTGCGCGAGGAGGCTGAGAAATCCGGAGTTAGGCGATTGCCAGGGAAGGGCTTTTTTGGTTGAACCTTGAAGCGGTCAACTGCCGTTTCCAAGTTGAAGTGTGTGAGATGTTGCGCTCTACGGAGCGCAACCCGTTTAAAAAACGACGACCGAAGCGGCAGCTACGATTCATGGGACAGATGAGGTGCAAGCGTTGAATTGACTTAGCAAACTAATGTCTGTGCGGCGAAGCAATTTCGATGAAAATCTGTTGATCAATAAGGCGTTGAAGGATGCTGAAAAATCCAGATATCTCCCTGACAGAAATCTTAAATAAGGCCTGGTTTGCGACGTCAGGCAAATGCCTGTGCCGCTGCCTGACTACCATTTTTTGCATAGCGGTTGACGCTTAAATCGTCGGCAGTAATGGCCGGACGTTTGCCTGATATCACATCCGACAATAACGCAGCGGACCCGCACGACATAGTCCAGCCAAGGGTGCCGTGGCCGGTGTTGAGAAACAGATTGCGGATCGGCGTTTTGCCGACGATCGGTGTACCGTCCGGCGTCATCGGGCGCAAGCCGGTCCAGAAGCTGGCGCTGCTGGTGTCGCCCGCGCCGGGGAATAAATCATTGACCACCATCTCCAGCGTGGCGCGGCGTTTTGGATTGAGGGTTTTGTTGAAGCCGACGATCTCTGCCATGCCGCCGACGCGGATGCGGTTATCAAATCGGGTGATGGCGATTTTGTAGGTCTCATCAAGAATGGTGGAGACCGGAGCAGCAGCGGCGTTGGTGATGGGGACGGTGATCGAATAACCTTTGAGCGGATAGACCGGAATGTCGATGACGCCGCGCAAGAAGTTGGTGGACCAGGTTCCCAGCGCGATGACATAGCTATCGGCTTGCAAGTATTCGTGGCCGCATTGCACGCCAGCGATCTGGCCTTTGGCGAATGTCAGCGCATCGATCTGAAGGTTGTAGCGAAATTGCACGCCGAGTTGCGCAGCCATCGCGGCTAAGTGTGTCGTGAATAATTGGCAATCGCCGGTCTCGTCATTGGGCAAGCGTAGCCCGCCGTGCAGTTTGTGTTTGACCGCCGCCAGCGCCGGTTCAACACGGGCGATTTCTTCTGCTGTGAGTAGTTCGAAAGGCACGCCGCTGTCTTTCAATACTTGCGTATCTTTCGCTGCCTCGGCCATCTGTTGTTCCGTGCGGAAAACTTGCGTGGTGCCAAGTTGGCGGCCTTCGTAAGCGATGCCGGTATCGGCCCGTAAAGCCTTAAAACAGTCGCGACTATATTCCGCCAGCCGAACCATGCGCTCCTTGTTGACGGCGTAGCTGGCGGCATTGCAATTGCGCAGCATCTGCCACATCCAGCGTAATTGGAACAGCGTGCCGTCGGGCGTGATCGAGAGCGGCGCATGCTTTTGCACCATCCATTTGAGTGCTTTGATGGGGATGCCGGGTGCGGCCCAGGGCGATGCATAGCCCGGTGAAATCTGACCGGCATTGGCAAAGCTGGTTTCTTCAGCGGGTCCGGACAAACGATCAATTACCGTCACTTCATGTCCCGCCTTTGCCAGGTAATACGCTGTTGTTACGCCGATCACACCGCTGCCTAAAACAAGTACCCGCATGTTGTTTCTCCTCAATAAGTAAAAACACCCCTTGGTGTCGGGCGTGCTCATATAGACGCTAGTTTGTCCTGAATATGGACGCGCAGCAATACCACCAAGAGTACCAGCTAAGGCCATTCGAAAACGATTTTCGAGACGCTTCAAGCGTGCATTCTGCGGAGAAATTTCTGTTGTATTTTCGCTGCATTTTTCGGGATGGATATGGTTTTTTCCGACAAAGCCCGGGTTATTACGACAAATGTTAATGAGATATTTCTGTACAACTGTTCGCGCATATTTGGTTATGGGATTATGGCAATGGCTGCCAATTGACCGGCAAGTGGCTCGAGATTTATGGGCTGAGTAGGCGGTGATCAGGAGACGATTATTGTCGATATCAAAAGGTTAATTTACGTACATACTCAGGAGTAAAAAACATGAAAAAAGTTATTCTGGTTGCAGGTTTGTTGAGCGGTATTGCGGGTGTTGCGCAAGCACAAACCAACGTTACTATTTATGGCGTGATTGATTTGGGGATGAATTACACCAACAATGTTGGCGGTAAAAATTCGGTTCAAATGGAAAGCGGTTACGCGCAAGGCAGTCGCCTTGGTTTTAAAGGTAATGAAGATTTAGGTGGTGGCCTAAGCGCGTTGTTCCAACTCGAAAACGGCTTTGCGGCAGACACTGGCAAGTTGGGTCAGGGCGGTTTGATGTTTGGTCGTCAGGCAATCGTTGGCTTGTCGAGCAAAACGGCCGGTACGGTCACATTGGGTCGTCAATACGACTCAGTTGTCGATTACCTGGGTCCAATGACAGCCAACGGCAATTGGGCTGGTTATTTGTTCTCGCATCCGTTGGATAACGACAATACGGACAACTCGTTCCGTATCAATAACTCGCTGAAATACACCAGCCCAAGCTTTAGTGGCTTGCAGTTCGGTGGGCTGTATGGCTTCGGTGAAACGGCTGGCAACAATTCTAAAAATCGTACCTACAGTTTGGGTGCGAGCTATGCCAACGGTCCTTTGACGGCTGGCCTGGCGTACATGAATATGACGGCTCCTGGTTCGAGCGGTGCTGGCGGCGGTTCTGTTACTGGAACAGACGCCAACTTCACCGGCATCAACAGCAAGCAAAAAATCTTTGGCGCTGGTGTGAATTACGCGCTTGGTGCGACAACAGTGGGCTTCGTTTATTCACGTACCAATTTGTCGAAGCCTGATGGCGGCAATGGGTATATCGCTTCGTTCGCACCGGCTGTTGGCACATTGAATTCGATGAGATTCACCAACTACGAATTGAACGCCAAGTATGACGTTTCAGCGGCATTTTTTGTCGGCGCGATGTACACCTACACGCAAGGAACGTACGATGCAACAGGTGGAAAAGCCAAGCCAAAATGGTCGACGCTGGGTCTGATGGCGGATTACAGCTTCTCTAAACGGACCGACGTTTATGCGCAAGCAGCGTACCAAAAAGTCGGCGGCGATTTGACTGGATCGTCACTTGATCAAGCCTACAATACGGGTTCTGCCGGTAGCTCTGGCAATGACAAGCAAGCGGTTGTGCGTATCGCTTTGCGTCACAAATTTTAATCGCTGTTTTGATACCGTAGAGACGTAATCGGCCAGATGTGTTGGTGGATTCAATGGAACGGGGCCAGAGTGAAAACTCTGGCCCCGTTTGTTCTGTGAATGTGATCTTTAGCGCTCAGTTCTGACGACCTTTATCGACAACAATTTCGCCATCTTCTTTGACGAACGCAGATTGTTGTGGGTTAGGCAAAATATCGAGCACCAACTCCGATGGACGACACAAACGTGTACCCAATGGCGTGACGACAAAAGGCCGGTTGATCAGTATCGGATGGGCCAGCATGGCGTCGAGTAACTGGCTGTCGGTCAGTATTGGGTCATCAAGACCGAGTTCTGTGTAAACAGACTCCTTTTGACGGATTGCCTCACGGATGCTCAGGCGGGCGTCAGCGATCAATTGCGCCAAGACTGCGCGCGTGGGCGGATTGGTCAGATAGGCAATCATGTCCGGCTCGTAGCCAGCGTTACGGATCATCGCCAGCGTGTTGCGGGACGTTCCGCAGGCGGGATTGTGATAAATCTTGATGAACTTGTCAGTCTTATCAGTCATGTCAGGTTTCCTTTTCATACCACTTTTGCGAACGGTTAACGATTCCGACGACGATCAGCATCGCCGGAACTTCAATCAGTACGCCCACCACGGTGGCAAGTGCGGCGCCCGATTTCAGGCCAAACAAACTGATAGCGGTAGCGACGGCCAACTCAAAGAAATTGCTGGCACCGATCAAGGCCGAGGGACCGGCGATGCAATGGGCGACGCCGAAGCGGCGGTTAAGCAGATACGCCAGCCCGGAATTAAAAAATACCTGAATCAAAATCGGGATTGCTAGCAGCGCGATGATCAACGGTTGCTGTGCGATAGCTTCTCCTTGATAGGCAAACAACAGTATCAGCGTCAACAGCAACGCAGCAATCGAATAGGGCCCAAGCGCGGCGACGATGCGCTTGAAGGCGAGCGGGCCTTTTTTCTGCCATTGCCGACGTAATAGTTGCGCGACGATCACCGGTATGACGATGTATAAACCTACCGACGTCACCAGCGTGGCCCATGGCACGGTAATGGCCGATAAACCCAGCAGCAATCTCACTAGCGGGGCGAAGGCGACGATCATGATGGCGTCATTGAGCGCGATTTGGGAGAGCGTGAAATACGGATCACCTTTGCATAGATTGCTCCAGACAAACACCATCGCGGTGCAGGGTGCGGCGGCCAGTAAAATTAATCCGGCGATGTAGCTATCTAGCTGCTCGGCGGGGAGCCATTGGGCGAACAGGTGGCGAATAAATATCCAACCCAGCAACGCCATCGAAAACGGCTTTACCGCCCAGTTAATGAATAACGTCACGCCAACGCCACGCCATTGATTATGCGTATTCGAGAACGTGCCGGAAAGCGCGCTGAAGTCGATCTTGATGAGCATCGGAATAATCATGATCCAGATCAAGATGCCGACCGGCAAATTGACCCGCGCAACCTCAAGATGAGAAATCTGCTGGAACACGCCGGGAAACCATTGCCCTAGCGCGATACCGACGACGATGCACAACACAACCCAGACGGTCAGATAGCGTTCAAAGAAACTAATGGACGGAGCTGGCTTCGTCATCGTAGTGGCGGTGCTCATGGCGTACTTTCTGTGGGGCTAACAATGGGTTTAATGGGTTTCACTGCGCACGGCTGGCCTTCGCAACAGTTCTCGGTCAAAAATCCGATCAGGTCGTTGATCGCGTCGTAGTTGGCGGAATACATCAGAAACCGCCCATCCTGGCGCGCGTGCACCAAGCCACCGATGGACAATTCTTTTAAGTGAAATGAGAGCGAGGATGCCGGAACTTCGGCCAGTTCAGCAATGCGACCAGCGGCCAGCCCATCGGGACCGGCTTTCACCAGCAGTCGAAAGACGGTCAGACGGGTGGCGGCGGAGAGCGCGGTCAAGGCCGCAAGGGCAGTATTTGTTTTCATGTTTCGAGTATAGTCGAAATGATTGATGGACAAAAGATTTTATTCTCTGGCAACAGGAGGCATAAAATACGCTCAACACACAGAACACCATGCAGCCTTCCCATCCGGGTTTGCCTCCCCCAAATCTGGACACCATGAAACAACCTAAATTCTCCGAGCAATGTTTAATGCTGCTGTATCTGGGCCGCTGGCTGGTCTTGTCGGCGGTTGTAGGGGTTCTGGCCGGAGCCGCTTCGTCGGCCTTGCTGGTGGCCCTGGATTGGGCTACCAACACCCGTATCGGGCAGCCTTGGTTGTTGTGGTTGTTGCCGGTGGCGGGTTTGGTGGTGGGGCTGGTGTATCACCATTTCGGCCGGGCGGTTGAGGGCGGCAATAATTTGTTGATTGATGAAATTCATGATCCGCAACGCATTGTCCCCAAGCGGATGGTGCCGTTGATTCTGGTGGGTACGATAGTCACGCATCTGTTCGGCGGTTCGGCTGGCCGTGAAGGGACGGCAGTGCAGATGGGCGGGGCGTTGGCTGATGTTGTGACGCGAATTCTGAAGCTTGATAAAGAGGACAGGCGCATTTTGCTCATGGCCGGGATTAGCGCCGGGTTTGCGTCGGTGTTTGGCACGCCGCTGGCCGGGGCGGTGTTTGGGCTGGAAGTGCTGGCGATCGGGCGCTTGCGCTATGACGCGATTTTCCCCTGTTTTATTGCGGCCATTGTTGCCGATCAATTGCCCGGCTTACTGGGCGTGCATCACACCCATTACGCGATTCCATTTGTTCCGCATATCAGCGTGTTGGCGCTGGGGGCGACGCTAGTGGCGGGGATTGCGTTCGGTCTGGTCGGGATGTTGTTTGCGACCGGGACGCATGCGCTCTCGGGCCTGTTTAAGCGTTGGATTCATTACGCGCCATTGCGGCCATTTGTGGGAGGGGCGATGGTGGCGCTGGCTGCGACCTTGCTAGCCACGGATAAGTATCTGGGTTTGGGTATTCCGACGATTGTAGAAGCGTTTGCGCAGCCTTTGCCAGCGTATGATTTTGTCGGAAAAATGATGTTTACGATCGTGACGTTGGCTTCTGGTTTTAAAGGTGGAGAAGTGACGCCCCTGTTTTATATCGGAGCGACGCTGGGTAATGCTTTGAGTTATGTGTTGGCATTGCCAACGCCAGTATTAGCGGGGCTGGGTTTTGTGGCGGTCTTTGCGGGTGCGGCAAATACACCGCTGGCGTCAACCATCATGGCGATTGAACTGTTTGGACCGGAGATTGGGCCGCTGGCGGCAGTGGCCTGCATCGTCAGTTATTTGTTTTCCGGCCACGCCGGGATCTATGGTGCGCAGCGGATTGGCGATGGCAAGTTCTTGCGTTTGCCTGTGGGGATATGGCTGCCGGGGATGTCCCGATTTCGTAAGAATGCACCGAAAAATGCATCAAAAAAAGATGATGCGGCAACCGAAGAAAATCGCAGCTGAATTGTCATAATCATTAGCTATATTGGCTGCAATTTTCAGAAATTTCTTAAGCCGATCTTCAAAAATCCTCCCTAGTATGCATGGAGATGTTTATACATCCGCGATCAGGCATTGTGTCTGGTTGTGCTCACTTTCTTTCCAGAAAGCGTCTCCATGCCAGACAATCTCCGCACCCTCGGTGCACGCTTTGACTACCAACTCCTCCCCAGCACGTACGACACGTTCAGCCATTTGAGCGATCAAGTTGCGTTTGTTTTACTGCATGAGGAAGCGTAAATGAACTTGCCAATGAATCGAAGGAAGACATTGCGACTTCAATGTTTATTGTTCTTTCCCGTAACACTGGCGCTTAGCGCCTGTACTACACCGAAACCGAGTGAACCTTTAGAGGTTATTCCGTATGTGAATGTGCCGATGACAGCTGTACCGATTTCTTGCTCCTATCATCCCGGCACGGATTACATTTATTCGTTTGGTGTGGAAGAGTTTTTTAGCAAGGCTATGAAAGGTGGTTTGAGTTGTGGCGGCACTGGCGCTTTTGGTTATCGGCTTCCAGACAAATGGCAACCGGGGATGAAGGTTAAGGTTCGATGGAAACCGAATGCACGCGACTGGATCGAAAAAACCACCACGATCAGGCGGTACGAAAAGCCAGAAACACTGTTTGTCCATTTTTTTACCAATGATGAAGTGCGGGTAGTGTCATCAGGGCCCTATCCGGGAAGTCCCAATCACCCCATTCTCGAAAGCGTTGTCATCGCGCCACCGGAGGAAGAATAAATGAGCCTCCCTATTCATACCGCCCCACTAATTATTTCCGATCGTACCGAAAAAGAAATGGCCTTGACCATTCCAGAAATGCGCCATCTGTTCACAAAGGAGTGCAGGCCAACTAAAGATGCCAACGGTGCTCCGTTATGCCAGAGCTTCATTAAGATCGGCCTATTCTTCGATGGCACCAACAATAATCGTATTCGCGATGAGCCGTTGCAAGGCCACACCAATATCGTGAAGCTGTTTAAAGCGCATAAAGATGTAAGGGAAAAAGGCCAACTACAAGCACGAGGGCATTACCGTTTCTATATTCCTGGCTTAGGTACGCGTTTCGACGAGAACTGCGAATGGCGTGAAAGTCAGGAAGGTAAAGCCCATGGGAAACACGGTCAGGCCCGGATTTTGTATGCGTTGCTTGAGGTTTATAACGCTGTATATCGGGAATTTAATGGAAATCAGCCAATTTTTAGTCCTGAAGACATCACCGCCAAACTCAAGAAATACACCCAAGATATCGACATCGGCGATCCGCTACGCGACCCCCACGAACCGCGTCCCAACCGGCAGAGCTGGTTTGGCGACCTCACCGAAAAATTCGATGCCGATCTGCGCGCAGCACGCGTGTGGCGTTCGAAGCCAGAAATTCCCCACATCAGTATTTCGGTATTCGGCTTCTCACGCGGCGCGGCGTTGGCGCGGGCGTTTTGTTACTGGTTTAACGACATCCTGAGCAAAGGTGAAAATAAAGACGGCACCTTTGGCGGCATGCCAGCGAGCATCGACTTTCTGGGATTATTTGAGAGCGTCGCTAGTGTCGGCCTGCCCCAATCCGTAGCAGAAACTACGCCGTTGATTTTCGCCGATGGGCACTGGGCGTGGGCCAGAGAAATCCTCCAGCCTTTGCCTGAGTGCGTCAAAGAAACGGTGCATTTTATCGGCGCGCATGAGCAGCGTCGCAACTTTCCGATTACCCGCATTAAGCCGGGCAAGGGTCGTGTTACTGAAGTGCTCTATCCCGGCGTGCATGCCGATATTGGCGGCGGTTACCTTCCCGGCGAGCAGGGGCGTGGCTTCTGGAATGTCCAAGGAGAAATGGCGATGTTGCTGTCGCAAATTCCGTTGGTGCGCATGCATCGGGCGGCAAGCGTGGCGGGGGTGTCGCTGGTGGGATATGGCGCGATGCCATCAGATTTAAAAGAAGACTACGCCATCGACTCCCAACTAGCACTGGCATGGCAGAACTACATGGCCGCTGGTAAATTTATGGGCGAGTCGGGAACTGAAATTTCTGGCGACTATCACGCCATGATACGCAAACACATGGCGCTGTATTACGGCTATCGGCGGCAATATTTACATGGATTGCAACACACCATCGCCTTTCCCCGCGCCAATGCGCAGGAGCAGGAGGATTTAC
>NZ_JBRIIQ010000043.1:0-34703 GCF_052976905.1 Glaciimonas sp. GG7
TCTTAGCGACAGGTTTTGCTGCTGCTTTTGCTACCGGTTTCTTCGCGACAGGTTTCGCTGCTGCTTTTACTACCGCTTTCTTAGCGACAGGTTTCGCTGCTGCTTTTACTACCGCTTTCTTTGCAACAGGTTTCGCTGCTGCTTTCGTTACCGCTTTCTTTGCAACAGGTTTCGCTGCTGCTTTCACTACTGCTTTCTTTGCAACAGGTTTCGCTGCTGCTTTTACTGGTTTTTTAGCTGCTACTGGCTTTTTAGCCAGAGCCTCTTTCTTCACAGCGGATTTCTTCGCTGCGGCTTTTTTTGTTGCTGTTGCCATTTTGTTTCTCCTTCACGTGATGGAAAAAATCTAGCTCCAAGTTGGAAATCCGACAGCCCCATCGCGATGAGACTGGCGGATTATTCATCGGCGCAATCAAGTGTCTGCTTGCGCTAATGAATTCGGCACCAGCTGAACTGCTCCATCCCCTCATTGATGTAGCACTTCAGCCATTATCGACTATGGGTTTCTCAGTCAAATGATCGTAAGAAACGCCTCGGTCACACCACCTTAAGGCGGCGAACCTAGCCAAAAAACGCCAGCGATTACGCCAACGTCGGTATTCAATTACGTCAAGACTTCTTTCGGAACTTACTGCACCTCGCCAATATGTCGTTGCACGACGCGCGTTACGGCTGCAAAAGAGGTCTGTTTATTTATTCTGGCTAAGGCTTTTGGATTTTCCAAAGAAAAAGCCGCCATGCCCGATTTAGTCGGGATGAGCGGCGACGACAGATAAGATCTTTTCGGTCTTTGACTGTTCATTAAATTGGATTGCTACCTTTGGTTATGCAGCTTTTTTATTGATTGATCGCCGCATCTTCCATCCACCTTGTTATTCTTGTCCGAGACTCTGGAGCCGTTATTCCCAGTTCAATGCACCGCCTGTTTGATACTCAATAACCCGTGTCTCAAAAAAGTTGCGCTCTTTTTTCAGATCGATCATTTCGCTCATCCAGGGGAAGGGATTTTCTTCATGGGGGAACATTGGGTCCAGTCCGATTTGCTGCGCGCGACGATTTGCGATGAACCGCAAATAACCTTTAAACATAGGCGCATTCAAACCGAGTACTCCACGCGGCATTGTATCCTCTGCGTAACGATATTCCAACTCTACCGCGCTTAAAAACAACGATTTAATTTCGTCACGGAATTCTGCAGTCCACAAATGCGGATTTTCCATCTTGATAGTGTTGATCAGGTCGATGCCGAAGTTACAGTGCATCGATTCATCACGCAAAATATATTGATATTGTTCAGCCGCGCCCATCATCTTATTTTGACGACCTAATGCAAGAATCTGCGTAAAACCGACATAGAAGAAAAGGCCTTCCATGATGCAAGCGAAGACGATCAATGAACGCAATAGTTTTTGATCGTTCTCGGTGGTGCCGGTTTTGAATTCAGGGTCCGTCAATATATTGATGAACGGAATTAGAAATTCGTCCTTGTCGCGGATCGACTTTACTTCGTGATACGCATTAAAAATTTCTGCCTCATCTAAACCAAGCGACTCAACAATGTACTGATATGCGTGGGTATGAATCGCTTCTTCAAACGCCTGACGCAACAAGTACTGACGGCACTCAGGCGCGGTGATATGGCGATACGTCCCTAACACGATATTGTTAGCCGCCAGCGAGTCGGCGGTGACAAAGAAACCCAAATTGCGCTTAACCAGACGACGCTCGTCATCCGTCAGACCGTTCGGATTTTTCCACAGTTCAATGTCGCGCTGCATGTTGATTTCTTGCGGCATCCAATGATTCGCACAACCGGCCAGATACTTATCCCATGCCCATTTATACTTGAACGGAACCAGTTGATTGACATCAGTGTGGCCGTTAATGATGCGCTTATCGGCAGCGTTGACACGATGCGTCGTATCGACCGCAGGTTCGGTCGGAGGCATCGCAAGCGGTGCGGGCGTTGAACTTGTTTGTTCATCCCAAGAGAGCATATTTCTTCCTTCAATTTATCTTTTGATTAGCAAGAATGGCTTTAGTTCAGCCGGTCGACTTATCTATTATTACTGCGATTATTTCTGCTGATCGGCACGTCCACATCAGTCTGAACGTGCCGCAGTACTTAGTACATTACCGATACATTATTGGCAGGATTCGCACTCTTCGAAACCCGGATCTCCAGGACGCATCGTGCATGCCGGACCGTCCAGCACAATCTCGTCGGAGGCCGTCGCCGTCACTACTGCCGCAGGTGCAGCAGTAGCATAGCTTGCCATCGCACCGCCGCTGGCACCGCCATCGACCGACACAGCATTCAACGCACCGGTTTTGGTGGTCGATTTTTCAGTGTGGGTAGCGCCAATTGTGCGAAGATAGTACGTCGTTTTCAGACCGCGCAACCACGCTAACTTGTAAGTCTCATCGAGTTTTTTACCCGATGCACCGGCCATATAAATATTCAATGATTGCGCCTGATCGATCCATTTTTGACGACGGGACGCGGCCTCTACCAACCATGACGGCTCAACTTCAAACGCAGTGGCATAAATCGCACGCAAATCTTGCGGCACGCGATCGATCTTGGCCAAGCTACCGTCGAAATACTTCAGGTCAGAGATCATGACTTCATCCCACAAACCGCGCGCTTTCAAATCACGCACCAAGTAAGCGTTGATTTCGGTAAATTCGCCCGACAGATTCGACTTCACATACAGATTTTGGTAAGTCGGCTCGATACAGGCAGACACGCCAATGATGTTCGAAATGGTCGCAGTCGGTGCAATTGCTACGCAATTCGAATTACGCATACCGAATTCCTTGATGCGAGCACGCAAAGAAGTCCAGTCCAGCGCTTCCGACATATCCGTTTCCAGATAACCGCCACGCTCTTCAGCTAGCAACTTGATCGAGTCTTGCGGCAAAATGCCACGATCCCACAACGAGCCACGATATGAACTGTAACGCCCACGCTCTTCAGCCAATGCTGTCGATGCCCAATACGCGTTGTAGCAAACCACTTCCATCGAACGGTCCGCAAATTCAACCGCTTCTTGCGAAGCGTAAGGAATGCGCATCATGTGCAAGCAATCCTGAAAGCCCATAATTCCCAGACCGACCGGACGATGACGCAAGTTCGAATCGCGCGCCTTCTTCACTGCGTAGTAGTTGATGTCGATGACGTTATCAAGCATCCGCATCGCTGTAGTGATGGTTTTTTGCAGCTTGACCGGATCGAGTTTGCCGTCTTTCATGTGCGCTGGCAGATTGACCGAACCCAAATTACAGACGGCGATTTCAGACTCGTTGGTATTCAACGTAATTTCGGTACACAAGTTAGAGCTGTGCACCATGCCGACGTGTTGCTGCGGCGAACGAATATTACAAGGGTCTTTGAAAGTGATCCACGGATGGCCGGTTTCAAACAGCATCGACAGCATCTTGCGCCACAAATCGAGCGCATGAATCTTCTTTGAGGTACGCAACTCACCGCGTGCCGCTTTGGCTTCGTAACCGACGTAGGCGGCTTCGAATGCCTTACCGACTTTGTCATGCAAATCCGGCGTATCGCTCGGTGAAAACAGCGTCCATTCGCCCTTTTCCATGACGCGCTTCATGAACAGATCAGGAATCCAGTTCGCCGTGTTCATGTCATGCGTACGGCGACGATCATCGCCAGTGTTTTTACGCAGGTCGAGGAATTCCTCGATGTCCATGTGCCAGGTTTCCAGATACGCGCACACAGCGCCCTTGCGCTTGCCGCCTTGGTTGACCGCGACGGCCGTGTCATTGACGACCTTCAGGAATGGCACCACGCCCTGAGATTTACCGTTGGTGCCCTTGATATGCGCACCCAGCGAACGTACCGGCGTCCAGTCGTTACCCAAACCGCCTGCGTACTTTGCCAGCAAGGCGTTTTCTTTGATGGCATCGTAAATGCCTTCCAGATCGTCGGACACCGTCGTCAAATAGCACGATGAGAGTTGTGAGCGCAGCGTGCCTGAATTAAACAGCGTTGGGGTCGAGCTCATGAAATCGAAGCTCGACAGCAAGTTGTAGAACTCAATTGCACGCTCTTCGCGGTTAATTTCGTTCAATGACAAACCCATCGCAACACGCATGTAAAACGCCTGCGGCATTTCGATGCGGATATCCTGGATATGCAGGAAATAACGGTCATACAGCGTTTGCAGACCGATATAAGCAAATTGCAGATCGCGTTCCGGTTGCAGCGCCTCTGCCAGTTTTTTCAAATCGAACTGCGCTAGTTTGCTATCAAGCAGGTCTGCCTCAATTCCCTTTTTAATATATTTTGGAAAATATTCAAGGTATTGCGCCGGCGCATCCGCTTGCGTGACTTCTTTGCCGAAGACTTCCTTGCGGATCGTATGCATGAGCAAACGTGCCGTCACCGTGCTGTAGGCCGGATCTTTTTCCATCAACGCACGCGCGGCCAGAATGGCGGACTTGTGCAATTCTTCGACTGGCACGCCGTCGTACAGATTTTTGACGGCTTCATGCAGAATCGCGTCAGCATCAACGTGTTTTTCCAGACCGATACAAGCAGCAGCGATCAAATCACGGACCTGATGCATGTCGAGAACGCGGCGTTGACCATCTTCTGTGACGTACAGTTCAGCGGCAGCAACGGCTGGCGTAGTCGTGAGCAATTGCGCACGCTCTTCCATGCGTTTAGCGCGATACAACACATAGGCACGCGCAACATCGTGCTCGCCGGAGCGCATCAACGAAAGCTCAACCTGATCTTGAATATCTTCGATATGAAAAGTGCCGCCCGTCGGTTGACGACGTACCAGCGCATTCACGACGCTTGAGGTCAACTGTTCAACTAGTTCGCGCACCCGTGCGGAGGCGGCACCCTGCCCACCATTGACGGCCAAAAATGCTTTGGTGACGGCGATTGAAATCTTGGACGGTTCAAAGCCGACCACCGCCCCATTGCGGCGGATGATCCGATAATCGCCAAAACTGACCGGCGCATGTGTGGGAGTAGAGCCAGAACCGGCCTGCGACGATGCGCTACCGAATTCGGCGGAAGATTTAATTGAAATTTCTTGAGTAGATTGCACTGAGCCTCCCGAGCTGAGTTGTCAGACGCGCTCATCGCGCCTGCTGTTAATAACCATTAAAACTATTAGTGAGCATCACTGAAATCATCAGTGACCCTCCGAATTACATACCATACCAAAACGCCAAATCGACTGACGCTGGCATTAAACTTGATCGAATTTAGATAAGGGGGACTGTCCTCAGGCCCATCCAACAGGAATACCAAAACCTTCTTAGTTATGCAGACCAGGTACCTGAAACAGTTAGATGTAGAGATAGCGCTTAAGACCACCAAACACTATATATAGTTTGCGCATCAATATTTGCACTAATTGTAGTACCAAACTTAATCAACTCATAGAATCTTTTTTGCTTCAAACGCAGAAAATTCGATTGACTTCCAGCAGCCTGTCGAACTCAGGGGCAACAGGCTATCAGGTGTCGCACGGGAAGCGCAGTGGCGAGATGGTGTGTGTTTGCGACAGACAGTCCAACCAGCCTTGCTGATATTGCTGCCAGTCGAAAAAAGGCCCCGGATCGGTTTTTCTGCCAGGGGCGATATGCTCATGCCCGCATACGGCAATCAAGCTGTGGCGTGTCTGTAATGCAACAGTCATGCCGCAAAGAGTGGAATATTGCTGCGCGGTGAAACACTCAAAATCAGTGCCTTCAAGTTCAATCCCAATCGAAAAATCATTGCAACGCTCACGCCCCTCAAACGACGACACCCCGGCATGCCAGGCACGGTCGCAAGTCGAGACAAACTGCATCACACACCCATCACGACGAATCAGAAAATGTGCCGATACCCGCAACGGTCGTAATTGCGCAAAGTAGGGATCGGCATCGTAATCCAGACAATTGCCAAATAAATCAGCAATAAATGGCCCACCAAATTGTCCCGGGGGCAAACTGATATTGTGAATCACCAACAGATCAATGCCGCTGCCAGTTGGACGGGCATCGCAGTTTGGCGAGCGCTGGTGACGCACTTCTATCGCATGATGTATCCCTGCCGCCGCGACTACGCACCAACCATCGGCACCGATCTCAACAACCGGGGGAGGACAAGATTGAACTATCGATACAGTCATTGTTGTGTTGTCCGTCATCGCGAATGGGCGTCCGTCATGCTCATTGCTCTTGCTCATAAATCGCCAACCTTTGCATCCGATACCGTAATTGTCGAAAACTTATCCCCAACAATTGCGCCGCTTTGGTGCGATTGAATTGGGTTCGCCCCAATGCTTGTCGGATGATATTACGTTCGACATCGTCCAGATGCATGGGCAGCGAGGGCGGCAATACTGCGTTAATAGTGCTCGGAGCAGGTGAATCGATGATGAATTCCCCCTCCATTACCATGATAGCGGCCACTGCTGCCGCCGATTCTTCCGCGCCGACAGACTCCCGGGACGCATTAACATACGTCCCAGATTCCACAGGCAACAAGCCCGATACTTTCAATGCCAGATCGCACACCTCAATACGGCCATCGTTGGCAAACGCTAATGCCCGCTCAAGAATATTTTCCAACTCCCGGACGTTGCCGGGAAAAGTATAGTTGCGTAACGCTTGCAAGGCCGCCGAGGTTAATACTATCGGCGCGACATTCGCGTCTGTCATTGTCGGCGCTGCCAGTCGCGTCAAAATAACGTCAGCCAGCAAGCCGATATCGTCCAACCGCTCCCGCAAAGGCGGCAAACGTAGCTCAATAACGTTTAAGCGATAGTACAAATCCTGCCGAAACTTACCTTTTTCAACGCACTCGGCCAAATTCTGATGCGTCGCGCTCACAAGGCGCACATCCACCACCTCTTCTGTCGTTGCACCGACTTTGCGGACCCGGCGCTCCTGGATGGCGCGCAATAATTTGACTTGCATCGCCAGCGGCAAGTCGGCCACTTCATCGAGCAGCAACGTACCGCCATTGGCGGCCTGAAAAAAACCATCGCGGTCATCGGCGGCCCCCGTAAATGCCCCTTTGCGATAGCCGAAAAATTCCGCCTCCATCAAATTCTCGGGGATCGCGCCGCAATTGACCGCGATAAACGGCTTGTCAGCGCGCGGACTGAGCGCGTGCAAATCGCGCGCCGCCAGTTCTTTGCCGCTGCCGGACTCCCCGCTAATCGCAATGGGCGCCATGCTGCGCGCCAGCCTTGCAATCTGCACCCGCAAATCCTGCATCGCCACCGACGCGCCGATCAGCCGCAAAGCAGGAGCGCTGGACTTGTTATTGGCAGCACTGCGCACTGATGCGCCAGACGCGCTAATCGCATGCGGCGAACTGCGCTCAGGCGCATTCACGCGTAGCGCAGATTGCACCATCAGGCGCAACTGATCTAGCGCAACCGGTTTCGACAAATAGTCGAACGCACCCGCTTTGAGGGCCATCACTGCGTTTTCCGCGCTACCAAAAGCGGTAATGACCGCAATCGGCGTCATTTTTCCACTGGCGGCAATCTCCTGCACCAGTTCGATCCCAAGGCCGTCAAGCAAACGCATATCCGTCAGGACAAGGGCGTAATCGCGCTGCGCTAAAAAATGACGTGCCTCGGCCAGCGAGGCCGCACTATCGACGTCCAAACCCATTTTGACTAACGCGATTTCCAGTAACTCGCGCAAGTGAGCCTCGTCATCGACAACCAGAATACGGGGTGAGGTCATGGCAATCATTTTTCCGGTCAATGAAGCATTAAGTGAAGAAATAAGTGAAGAATGAAGCGAAATTCAAAGTGGTCCGCGCGCAGAAAAGGCGATCACAAAACAGCCGATTATGTGCTCGTGCGTGTGCTCCTGCGTATGTTCGTGCTCGTACGTTTCATGGCGATATTCATAATCCAGCTTGGCACCATTATTCAAACATAATTCACGCGCCAAAAACAATCCAAGGCCGGTCCCTTTATTTGAGGTCGTATAAAACGGTTCAAATAAATGCGCCCGAATCGCTGGCGTGATGGGTTGACCATCATCTTGAACGTGTAACTCCATACCGCCAGCCACGTTCGTTATCACCTGCAAACGAATACTGTCAGGGCCACCGCTGGCGTAACGCAGTGCATTCGACAGCAAATTCACCAACACCTCGCGCAGGTGGTGTGGATCAAACCAGACGCCATCGGTCGTCGATACATGCAATTGCAGCACGCCCGCCTTCATCATGTTGATCTGTTGAAACTCTTCGGCGATGTCGGCGACCAACGGCCCCAGGCGAATCGGCGCGATTTGGCGCTGGGCCTTGCGCGATAGCGACAGGATATCTTCGATCATCCGGTTAAGGCGCGCCACGTTGTCATCAATAATAGTGAGTAAGCGCACTTGCGTCGGGCTGACGGCCTCTTCAGTTAATAATGTCGCGGCATAAGAGATTGACGATAACGGATTACGCACTTCGTGGGCGATACTAGCCGTCAGGCGGCCCATTGCGGCCAGCTTTAATTGCTGGGCCTGATGTTCAATTTCACTCACATCCTGTAAAAAAATTACCGCCAGATATTCGCTCAGATCCTGGGTTTTCACTGCGGCAAAACGCAATTTAAAATGTCCGGTCAGCTCACCGCCCGCAATTAACCCGCCATGACCTCCACGGTCAGTGTGTTTGATCGTGACCAACATGGGAGAGTCACTCGCCGTGACGTCCGAATCCGTTCCATCGAAAACAGAATCCAGATGCATACCCGCACCCATACCCAAACTCAGCGTCGCGGTCCAGGCAAAAAAAGCCTCTGCAATCGGTTTGAGGGCGGGAAAATCTCCCAGCTTGTAAAGTGATGCATCGGGAATAGAGAGGGTCAGCATTCGTTCAGCGACTGGATTAGCCATCAAAATGGCGCCATCGGGACCGACCACCAATAACCCGTCCCCCATATCCGCCACGGCCATGCGGTTAATCGCCAGTTGGACACGCAAATCCTTGCCGCGCTGATTAGCTAGCTCCTCCTGGCGGATCAGTTTACTCGCCAGACGATTAATTAAAAAGACGGCGAAAAAGAAGGCCGCGCCGGAAAGTCCCGCTTTCAACGTCGTCGTATCGGGCGTTGACTGCAAAATCTGATAGCCACTTTCGCCCAACAGGATAATGGTCACAATCGAGACAAAAAACATCGCCTGCGGCAGCGACGTCAGAATGGCCCCGCCTGCCAGTGGGAATAAATACAGAATCCCCAAACCACTCTTGGCCCCCCCCCGCACCAATGTAGAGGATGGAGATCGCGCCGATATCCATCACAATTTGCACCACTATCTGTAACTTGTAATGACGACGGTAATAGGACGCCAACAAAGTAAATACCATCGCGCAGGCCAGGTAAACAATGCAGGTTTCCAGATAGTTGAAAAATTGCGATAACCCGTTGTCTTTGTTTCCGTTCGCCCCGAGGTACACCAACAATGCCAACGCTACAACAATCCGAGTAATGTTAAACGTTTGCAGCGTGCGCCAAAACGTGATCGGCTTATCCCCCTCCGCCAACATTGCGGACATGGATTCGGGGAGTTGAAAGGGCGACGCCGATGTGGTCATACAGGTCCATCAATATGGTGCGTTAGCTGGCAGCAACATCACTGAGCGTGCAAACGCCGATGCTCTTCGCCGCAAAACACGTGACCGGCATAATCCGTTACCGCTTCGGAGGCCGGAAAATGCAGACCGCAATGGACGCACGCCACCATTTCCTCCACCGGCGGGGATGCTCCTGATAGGGATGAGGGATGCGCACCCTCGGCCGCGCCACGCTGATTATTCTGTTTATTTTGCTTATGCAGAATGTTCTTTTTAGTGCGCTGAAACCAGACGATAACCGCCAGCGCGATGACTAACCAAATAACATATTTCATACCAAGACCCGATGCAGTACCACTTCAAGAACAAAACGACTACCGACATACGCCAGTAATAAAATAGCAAATCCGATCAATGTAAAACTGAGCGCTGTCCGACCGCGCCAGCCTTGCCATTGACGTCCCGCCAGCAGCAAACCAAACAATGCCCATGACAGCATCGTGAAAATAGTTTTGTGATCCCATGTAAAGGCACGGCCAAACAATTCCTCAGAGAACACCACGCCCGACAACACCGTCAGAGTGAGCAATACGAAGCCAAAAGCCACCAAACGAAATAGCAACTTTTCCATTGTGAGCAAAGCTGGCAAGCGGTCCAATGCGGCACCAAACCAGCCCGTATTGAGGCCGCCCGGCCGCGTATGCAGGCGGGACTCTTGTAGCACCATCAGCACAGCATGAAACGCCGCGATCGTCAGAGTGCTATAGGCCAGAATAGAAATGACGATGTGCCATAAAAATATGGGCGACTTACCACTTAAAGAGACCATATTTCCGGGAAACAGCGCAGGCAATATCACCGCCAGCGCAGCAGTAGGCAACACAAGAACGCGTAATCCGTCGAGCGTATAGTTGCGATTCTCAAGCCAATAAGCGGCCACCGACACCCATAACGTCGCCGACAACATCATCGAAAAACCAACCCGCACCTCCTCTGGTCCGACTACATCGTGCCAGAGTGCACCACCATGCACCAACCAACCCACTGCAGCAACCGCGGCAATGGTTTTGCGTTGTTTCGATGGCAATAAAGCGCAACCCAGGTATAACAGTGCTGACAAAATGAATAGATAAGTTTGCATCGTATAAGTTTACAGTAGTCTCCTGTTGCTGGCTGCGAAAGCCTGTAAAGGGAGAGAATTTTTCTTGGAATTTGGCAATCCAGGAGCCTGTCGGAGTCACTCCACCCAACATACGCGACGCTTCCTGAAACGCCTGAATCAGGGATGAAGAATCATACTCTAAGGAAAGCCGCCAACATAGGTCGACCCACGATTTTCAGCAGACGCTCGCCGGATGCGACAAGCAAAGAATTTCCAAACGGGAATTGTTGGGTGTAGCCATGGAAATGTCTTGCAATAGTTGATATAAAACCCATATATCGATGCTTGCTCAAGCTGCCTGTCTCCTGATTTATTCTGCGTATTTTGATCGCCGTCAAAAGCAGGGGTATCGGGTAAAATGGTAGATTATTTAAATGCGTTGTGCCGACTTATTGTCTGCGCAAAATACTTAGGACTTACGCAAAATCGTTCCAGCAAGGCAGACTGACGAAGACAGTACGCAAAGTACGGCTAGGAAGGATAACGCCGCTGGGACGATTTTGCGTAAGTCCTAATACTGTTAGAGCACCAACAAAACGCACGCTGGATATATAACTTTGCAACCGCTGCACCGTTGCCCCTCACTCTCTTCCGAAATCACTGTCACCTATGTTAGACAATCTTACCCAGCGTCTTGCCAAAGTCGTCAAAACCATGCGTGGCGAAGCGCGCCTGACGGAAACCAATACCGCCGAGATGTTACGCGAAGTGCGTTTGGCGTTGCTGGAGGCTGACGTCGCCCTGCCTGCCGTGCGGGAGTTTATCGCCAATGTTAAACAAAAAGCATTAGGCGAAGAAGTCATCGCATCCCTTACACCAGGCCAGGCCTTGGTTGGCGTGGTGCAACGCGAACTCGCCTCCCTGATGGGTGCCGATCTGGGGCCCGAAGCATCGCAACTCAACTTCGCCACACAGCCGCCAGCAATCATTCTGATGGCCGGCTTGCAAGGCGCAGGTAAAACCACCACGGTCGGTAAACTGGCGAAATATCTGCGCGAGCAGAAAAAGAAAAAAGTCCTGACCGTCTCTACCGACGTCTATCGTCCTGCCGCAATCGGGCAATTGAAGACGGTCACCGAGCAAGTCGGCGCTGACTTTTTCCCTAGTCTGGTGACCGACAAACCGGTCGATATCGCACTGGCCGCCCTCGATTTCGCCAAACGTCACTATCACGACGTGCTGATTATCGATACCGCCGGTCGCCTTGGTATAGACGAAGCGATGATGCTGGAAATCACGGCCGTTCACGCTGCCATCAAGCCAATCGAAACCCTGTTCGTCGTCGATGCCATGCTCGGTCAAGATGCCATTAACACGGCCAAAGCGTTTAATGACGCACTGCCGCTGACCGGGATTGTGCTCACCAAACTCGACGGCGATGCCCGTGGCGGGGCCGCTCTGTCGGTGCGACATATCACTGGCAAGCCGATCAAATTTGCCGGTGTCGGCGAAAAACTCGATGGTCTGGAAGCATTTGATCCATCCCGTATGGCCAGCCGCATTCTTGGCATGGGCGACATTATGGCGCTGGTCGAAGAGGCGCAAAAAGGCGTCGACGTCGCAGCCGCGCAGGATCTGGCACAGAAAATCAAAGGCGGCGGCAAGTTCGACCTCAATGATTTCAAGGCACAACTGGGCCAAATGAAGAAAATGGGCGGCATGGCGAGTTTGATGGACAAACTCCCGGCACAATTTCAACAAGCCGCTGGCGGCGCGAACATGGATCAGGCCGAAAAATCGGTCCGCCGCATGGAAGGAATGATTAACGCCATGACCGCACAAGAGCGCTCCAAGCCAGAGTTGATCAAAGCCTCCCGCAAACGCCGGATCGCGACCGGCTCTGGCGTCCAGGTGCAAGAAGTCAATCGCATGCTGTCGCAATTCGACCAAATGCAATCGATGATGAAAAAGCTCAAAGGCGGCGGGATGATGAAAATGATGCGCAGTATGAAAGGCATGATGCCGGGCATGAAATAAATTTATGCCACATTTTTGGTCGCAAAGATGTGGCCGGATACTGCATGACAGCTTGGAACCTGAAACGGTTTGCGAATCACGGGATGCGTCTGTCATGCATTTATCATGCAACGCAAACCTATTTTTGCCTCCCAAAGTGCGATGAAAAGGTGATGTATTTGCATGCACCTGAACATCGTTCATAAATTCCTGCAAAACCCATAAAAAACACTTGCGTCACTGGGGAAACCCCACCACTATGGGCGATGCGTGATTGACGCATTTTCCACACTCTCTTCGTCAAGGAGGCTTAAAGATGGCCACAGCAAAAAAACCAGTAGTTGCAGAAAAAAAACCTGCAGCCAAACCGGCAGTAAAAAAAGTTGCAGCAGCAAAAGAAGTTGCAGTTAAACCAGCACGTGCGCCTAATGCAGCATTCATGAAGGCAATGATGCCATCGGCTGTTCTGGCTGCCGTCGTTGGCGCAGCACCGCTGCCACGCACTGAAGTTACCAAGAAAGTTTGGGAATACATCAAGAAGCACGATCTGCAAAACCCGGCAAACAAGCGCAACATCCTTGCAGATGACAAGTTGAAAGCTGTCTTTGGCGGCAAAGCAGAAGTGTCTATGTTTGAAATGACCAAGCTCATTTCTGACCACTTGAAGAATGTTTAAGCTCTGACCTCGCGCCAGATGACTTAAGTGCCAAACAAAAACGCCCGCGCAATGCGGGCGTTTTTGTGTTTACGGCTTCCTATTACCTTACCGCGACATCAGCTCTGATCGGAACCGGATTAAACTCCCAACGCTTCCACGCAGCCTGCACCGCATTCGGATATTCTGGCCGACCCCGGCTACCGTTATAACGGCCCAGCGCCAAATAGAGATTGCCCTTTTCCATATCAAGATACATCCGCAAAATCGCGCAGCCGTAACGCAAATTTGTTTGGATATCGAATAACTTACTCCGATCAGCATCGCCAATGACGCGCGTCCAAAATGGCATTACCTGCATCAGACCCTGCGCACTAACGTTGGACATGGCATATTTACGAAATGCTGACTCAACCTGAATCAAGCCCAATACCAATGCCGGATCCAGCCCTGCACGTTTGGATTCGTACCACGTTGTTTCCAAAAATTCAGTACGCATCTGGGCATCGGGAAACTTCTTTTTGAGACGCTCCGACATCTCCACCCGCCAATACAGATACTGAATGCGTTGATTGATATCGGCGAACTGCGGCTTGGGTGGCCGCGTGTCATTAATCGCACGCGATAACGCAAGCCGTACCGAATCCGCCATGGCCTCTTCTTTCTGATTGCCGGCATGCGCCACGCTGCTTGCAAGAAGCAACACAACGGCCATCATAGGAAAAACCCGATCAATCAAACGCAAGCGAACTCCTCGAAAAATACCGGTTGCATCCATTATTTCCCGAGGAAATACCTCGCAAATAAGCAAGCAGCCAGATCAGGCAGCTAAGCGCGCCTGGACAAAACTCACAATCTCAGCCAATGGCACGCTAGTGGCCTCTGTATCGCGACGCCCCTGATATTCGAGCTGCCCATCTTTGAGTCCACGGTCACCGATGACGACACGATGCGGCACGCCAATGAGTTCCCAATCGGCAAACATGGCACCCGGACGTTCACCGCGATCATCCAAAATGACATCAATGCCTGCGACCTGCAATGCCGCGTAGAGGTTATCCGTTTCAAGCTTGACCGCTTCACTGCGGTCATAGCCCATCGGACACAGCACGACTTCAAACGGAGCGATAGCGAGGGGCCAGATAATGCCCTTGTCATCGAAGTTTTGCTCAATGGCCGCACCTAAAATCCGCGTGATGCCGATACCGTAGCAGCCCATTTGCAATGGCTGCGGCTTTTGATTTTCATCCAGGAAAGTAGCGTTCATCGCCTCCGAATAGGCAGTGCCGAGTTGAAACACATGACCGATTTCAATCCCGCGCTGAATCGCCAAAACGCCTTTGCCATCCGGCGATTGATCGCCTTCGACAACATTGCGAATATCGGCTACCAGCGGCTCGGGCAAATCGCGCCCCCAATTGACGCCCGTCAAATGGAAATCCACTTCGTTTGCGCCGCAGACAAAATCATGCATGTTAGCGACGGTGCGATCGGCTACAACAGTGATCGGCTTTTTGGTGTTGACTGGCCCCAGATAACCCGGTGGCGTACCGAACCATTCAACGATTTCTTCTTCGGTTGCAAAACGATATCCGGTCAGGCCCGGGATATTGTTGGCCTTGATTTCATTAAGCACATGATCGCCGCGCAACATCAATAACCAGACTTGTTTAGAAGCAGCCTGCGTCTCGGTCGCCGCTTTTTCAACTGTCAGCACGATCGATTTGATGGTGGCGCTCAAAGGAATATTGAGCAGTTCAGCGACCGCTTCACACTTGGCTTTGCCGGGCGTTGCGGTTTTGGTCATGACTTGCGTTGCCGCACCACGACTGGCGTCAACCGGCAGCGCTTCGGCCGCCTCCATGTTTGCAGCGTATTCAGAGGTCGGGCAATACACAATCGCGTCTTCGCCAGTCGCAGCAATCACGTGAAACTCGTGGGAACCGGTGCCGCCAATGGCACCGTTATCGGCTGCGACGGGGCGAAATTGCAACCCGAAGCGATTGAAAATCCGAATATAAGCGTCGTACATAATTTGATACGACTTTTTCAGACCATCCAAATCGCGGTCAAACGAATAAGCATCCTTCATCGTAAACTCACGACCACGCATCAAACCAAAACGCGGACGGCGCTCGTCACGGAATTTAGTCTGAATATGATAAAAATTCACAGGCAGTTTGCGATAAGAACGCAGTTCAGTGCGGGCAATATCGGTCATCACCTCTTCAGAAGTTGGCTGAATAATGAAGTCGCGACCATGGCGGTCTTTCACGCGCATCAGTTCATCGCCGTATTTTTGCCAACGACCGGTTTCCTGCCAGAGCTCAGCCGGTTGCACAACAGGCATCAACAACTCAACCGCACCGGAACGATTCATTTCTTCGCGCACAATGTTTTCGACCTTGCGAATGACGCGCAAGCCCATCGGCATATAGGTATAAATACCCGAGCCGAGGCGTTTAATCATGCCAGCGCGCATCATTAATTTATGGCTGACGATTTCGGCGTCAGATGGAGCTTCTTTAAGAGTCGATACAAAAAAACGGGAGGCGCGCATAACGGTGAATTCTTTTTAAAAAGAGAGGGTTATAATCGACTCAATTTTAAAGGATTAGCTGGCTGATGCGCCCACTCATTGCACAATTGATTGATGTTCAAGCCGATTTCATATCCGGCGAGGACTTGTTGCGCGTTAATTTAGCAATAAATTCGACACGTGAACAAATTGGCATGGGGACCATCTAGTCGCAGAAAGTTTTGAGGTCATACTATGCTGGACCGTGAAGGCTTCCGCCCTAACGTCGGCATCATTTTGCTTAACACTCAGAATGAAGTCTGGTGGGGTAAGCGCGTACGTGAACATTCGTGGCAATTTCCACAAGGTGGTATTAAATACGGCGAAACACCGGAGCAGGCAATGTTTCGCGAGCTCGAAGAGGAAATCGGTCTCAAAGCGGAGCACGTCAAAATCGTTGGTCGGACCCGCGACTGGCTGCGCTATGAGGTACCGGACCACTTTATTAAACGCGATATTCGCGGGCATTATCGTGGGCAAAAACAAATCTGGTTTCTGCTGCGGATGACAGGACGCGACTCCGATGTCAACTTGCGTTTGACTGAGCACCCTGAGTTTGATGCCTGGCGCTGGCACGATTACTGGGTTCCGCTCGATGTAGTGATCGAATTCAAACGCGATGTCTATCAGCGCGCCTTGCAGGAATTATCAAGGTTCTTAACCCGCCCATTGCACAATCCAGTACGCCCGCGTCATTTGCGCTGCGCACCGGATGCTGAGTGCGAGTCAGAGATACCCACTATATGTGTTGCAACTGCGGCAACTGAGGCCATTGCGCCAACTGAACCGAATATCGATAAGGAGTAAGTTTTTTCATGTCTTTCAAGCGTATTTTTTTACCATCCAACTTCAGCAAATTTGTTGCCGTTACTGCGCTGCTCTTTTCCGCAGTAACCCATGTCCATGCCGCGTCCGACCCCGGTCCCGGCTTTGATGATGACTTTGACGAAGAAGTAAAGACCTGGCAAGAGCTCGCGGTCAAGCTCCCGCCTCAGCCCATCGCTGAGAATTTGGTATCGTTCTATGTCAGTCCGACGACGACCATGACATTCGCCATTGATGTCAATTCCATCTCTGTCGGTACCGATGGCGTGGTCCGCTACACACTCATTGGCACCAGTAGCGGCGGCGCTGAGAACATTAGCTATGAAGGTATCCGCTGCCAAACCGCCGAAAGAAAATTGTATGCATTCGGCCATAAAGACGGGAATTGGTCGCGTGCACGCCTGAGTACCTGGCAGCGGATCAGCGAGTCAGGGGGAAATCGCCAACATGCGGCATTGTTCAAGGATTTTCTATGTCAGGATGGGACTATCGCTGGCAAGGTGACTGATATACAAAAGCGTGTTCGGAATAATCGCCCAATTAAACCGGGCAGCTAAGAAACGCAGAGACGAAAAAACAAAAGCCGCTATGGTTTCCATAGCGGCTTTTTTACAAGCGCAAACCTGCTACAACAGCACCATATTATCGCGATGAATCAATTCCGATTTTTCGATAAAGCCCAGTATTGCGACGATCTCGGATGATGGATGCCGCATAATCCGACGTGTTTCCGCGCTGGTGTAATTGCTGATGCCGCGTGCAATCGCACGCCCGTCACCACCCACACAGGTAATCACATCGCCGCGACCAAACTCTCCCAGCACCTCAGTGACGCCAATCGGCAATAACGACTTTCCTTCATTCGTCAGTTTTTGCACCGCACCAGCATCCAGTATTACCTTGCCAGCAGTCTTCAGGTGATCGGCCATCCATTGCTTGCGGGCCTTTAATTGGCCGGTCTGGGCATTTAATTGCGTACCAATCGCTTCGCCAGCAGCCAGCCGCGTGAGCACATCGGGCTCGCGGCCCCACGCAATCACGGTATGTGCGCCAGATGTCGCAGCACGCTTGGCCGCCAAAATTTTGGTGAACATCCCGCCGCGACCGATACCGGTACCCGCTTCGCCCGCCATCACTTCCAGCGTTGGATCCCCGGCTTGCGCCTCATGCACGAATTCGGCATCAGGATCTTTACGCGGATCGGCCGTAAACAAACCTTTTTGATCAGTCAAAATAATCAAGGCGTCGGCCTCAATCAGATTGGCAACCAGCGCGCCCAATGTATCGTTGTCACCAAACTTAATTTCATCGGTGACGACAGTGTCATTCTCATTGATGATCGGTATCACACCAAAACGTAGCAGCGTAAACAGCGTCGAGCGCGCATTCAGATACCGTTCGCGATCGGCCAGATCGGCATGGGTGAGCAACACTTGTGCAGTATGGATATCGTGCAGTCGAAAACTGGTTTCGTAAATTTGCGCCAACCCCATTTGTCCAACAGCCGCACAAGCCTGTAACTCATCAATACTAGTGGGGCGCTTATCGAATCCAAGCCGTTGCATACCTTCAGCAACAGCCCCCGAACTCACCAGAACGACTTCCTTACCCATCGCCCGCAATGCCGAAATCTGCGCAGCCCACGTGGCAATCGCAGCGTTATCGAGTCCCTTGCCGTCATTGGTGACCAGTGAGGAGCCGACTTTGATAATGAGACGTTTCGCTTTTTGAATGACGGAATGCATATATTGATCTGCCATAGCCGAGAACTCGGCGCTGAGAATAAAAAAAACCGACATGGAGCAGGTACGCTAGCCATATCGGTTCATCGGTGGAGAGTCTATTGGGCGACTCTCGACGTACAGTGTGCCGTAGCAGCCTTAATCAAGAATCTTAAAGCGTGGATCATCTGGATCAATAGACAGAATACCTTGCGCTTCTTCGGTCATTTGCGTTTCTTCAGAGCGATGTTCCGCCTGACGCTTCTCTGCCAGATAAGCATAAATATCGTTCACCAGTTCCGGGCAGCCAGAGTGATTCAGTGCCGAAATCTCAAAGACCGGGCCCTTCCAGCCAAAACGCTTCACGAAGTCTTTGACACGGCTCTTGCGTTCATCTTCCGGAACCACGTCCAACTTATTGAGCACCAACCAGCGCGGCTTATCAAACAGCGATTGATCGTACTTTTGTAGTTCCTTGACGATGGCTTTGGCTTCCTTGACCGGATCGACGGTCGCTTCAAAGGGTGCCAAATCGACGATGTGCAACAACAAACCGGTACGCTGCAAATGCTTCAGAAACTGAATACCCAATCCTGCGCCATCGGCTGCACCTTCAATCAGGCCGGGAATATCTGCAATGACGAAACTCTTTTCGTGACTAACGCGAACTACGCCAAGATTCGGATGCAAAGTCGTAAACGGATAATCCGCGATTTTTGGACGAGCGTTGGATACGGCAGTGATAAAGGTCGATTTACCAGCATTCGGCTGGCCTAGCAGACCAACATCAGCCAACACTTTAAGCTCAAGTCGCAAATCCCGACGTTCGCCTTCTTTACCATCACTTTTTTGACGTGGCGCACGATTGGTAGAGGTTTTAAAGTGAATATTGCCCCAGCCGCCCTCGCCGCCCTTTGCCAACATGACTTCTTGCCCATGTTCGGTCAAATCGGCAATGCTCTCACCAGTATTGATATCAATAATCAGCGTGCCGACTGGCATGCGTAATTTAATGTCGTCTGCGCCCTTGCCGTAGCAATCCGAGCCGCGACCATTTTCACCACGCCCGGCGCGATGCATCTTCGAGAAGCGGAAATCAACCAGAGTATTAATATTACGGTCGGCCACGGCCCAAATACTGCCGCCTTTGCCGCCATCACCGCCGTCCGGGCCGCCGAAAGGGCGGAATTTTTCACGCAAAAAACTCGCAACCCCATTGCCACCATCGCCGGCAATGACTTCGATTTTTGCTTCATCTATAAACTTCATTCGAAGGTGTCCTAATGAGATTGGAGGTAAATAATTCTGATGTGCCTGCCGGATGTCAGTACTTCCGGGGCTGGTTACTGGCTGAGTCGCCTTGTTGAAGTCTGCATAAAATATGTGCAACTCATGTGCAACTCATGTGCAACTTACGCAACAATTAACTACAGCTCTGCTTGATGCTGCTGTATTACCTCAGCTTTTGGCAATGATCGTCAGATTCACTAAGACGACGTCAATGTTGATACTTGCCAACAATGTCATTTAATCCAGCGCTTCTGTCATCTTACGCAAACAGCCAACAATTTTCCCGCTCAAAAACTAAAAAGGCTCTACCTGCGGCAGAGCCTTTCGCTACAAAGCTTGCGCCTCGCGCTTAGTTCAAACGCAAGTCGAAACTTACGCTGCTACAACAGTGACGTACTGACGCTTTGCAGCGCCCTTGATCACAAATTGTACTTTGCCTTGAATCAGTGCGAACAGGGTGTGATCCTTGCCCATGCCAACATTTTCGCCCGGATGCGTCTTAGTGCCGCGTTGACGAATAATGATGCCGCCAGCGTTAATCGCCTGGCCACCGTAGACCTTGACGCCGAGTCGTTTTGACTCTGAGTCACGGCCGTTGCGCGTAGTGCCGCCGCCTTTTTTATGTGCCATTTAAAACTCCTGATACTGGTTAAGTCAATCGACGTAATTTATTGCTAAATTAAGCGTTGATCGAAACGATTTGAATTTCGGTGTAATTTTGACGATGGCCTTGATGCTTCTGATAATGCTTACGACGACGCATTTTGAAGATCTTGACTTTATCGTGGCGACCTTGCGCCAATACCTTAACCAACACCGTAGCACCTTCGACCAATGGCGCCCCGACCTGCAGGGTTTCGCCAGCGCCAACTGCAAGCACTTGATCAATAGTGAGTTCGGTGCCAATGTCTGCAGGTATCTGTTCTATTTTAAGTTTTTCGCCGGCAATAACTTTATATTGTTTGCCACCGGTTTTTATGACCGCGTACATATGAAACCTCATCGAAATAATTGAAGAACTAACAACAATTCATCCTGCCCGTTAATGCCTAAATAATCCGTAAAAAGCCACCCCGAGCCGGGAGAACCTGAGATTATACATAGACTTGTTATCAGCGTCAAAAACTCTTGACAATTGCACTAAACACACATTACTTCCGTACCATTTTCGTCACGTAAACGCGGTTCTGTCGCACGGTCTTCGCCTGTAGCGTCGACAAGCTCTCAGCTAAAACAATTTTGTGTCAGTCCTCATATAATGACGACATTCTGAACTTTTAAAGGTATTGCCATGAGCGACGTACAAACGTGGATCAAAGAAACCGTGACCCAAAACCCAGTGGTTTTATTCATGAAAGGCACGGCACAATTTCCGCAATGCGGTTTTTCCGGTCGTGCCATTCAATTATTGAAAGCCAACGGCGCGGTCAACATTGTCACTATTAATGTGCTGGAAGACCCTGCTGTGCGCCAGGGCATCAAGGATTACTCTAACTGGCCAACCGTCCCGCAACTGTACGTCAAGGGCGAATTTGTTGGCGGCTCTGACATCATGAACGAAATGCATGAGTCCGGCGAATTGAAAACCTTGCTCTCTGCCTGAGACGCCCAATAGTGACGCCCGCCTCCCAGCCCTCCCCATTGCCGCGCCGACTGATCATTGCCATCACCGGCGCGACCGGGGTTGCTTATGGCGTCAGGCTGTTGCAATTTTTGCGCGAAATACCGGACATCGAATCGCATGTAATGATTTCCGATGCTGGCGTACTGAATTTGCATCAAGAGCTCGACATGCGCCGCAAAGAGGTCGAGGCGTTGGCTGATGTCACGCACAACGTACGCGATATCGGCGCCTCGATTGCCAGCGGCTCGTTTCAATCCGATGGCATGATCGTGGCCCCCTGCTCCATGAAAACGCTGGCGGCAGTCGCCAATGGCCTGTCCGACAATCTAATTACGCGTGCAGCAGACGTCGTTCTCAAAGAACGTCGCCGTTTGACGCTCATGGTGCGCGAAACGCCATTTAATCTGGCCCACTTGCGCAACATGACAAGTGTTACCGAGATGGGCGGCATTATTTTTCCACCGCTTCCCGGCTTTTATCATCGCCCCAAAACCATCAACGAAATGATCGACCACACCGTCGGTCGCGTGCTTGATCTGTATGGCGTAAGCCATGCGCTGACCCCGCGCTGGAATGGATTGAAGGCAGATAATCTGCCTTCACCGTAAGTTACTTTGACCGCCCGCCCAGCCACGCATTGCGCGTAGCAACTACGGCGACTGGCCCCGGCTCCGCATTCAAACCCAGCTGCGGCGTCGTATCAGCCAATAATTTCACGCTAAAAGTCAGCAGTTCATCGCGCCGAAATGCATGCACCGTCACCGCATCCCCAACCCGGTAGCGCGCAAGAATAACGTCCAGATTCGCCGTCACGCGAATGCCATCAATCGCCACCAAAACATCCCCGGCAGACAATCCTGCACGATGCGCAGCACCACCTTCATAGACGTTCAACAACTTGCATTCAGGACCGCCACGATTGGTACGTGCACCCAACCCCGGCTTGACTACTTTGCGGGTATCGGCCAGCGTCACGCCAGCCGACGTCAATAATTTTTCCAGCGGAAGATCGTCCGTCCCGCGCACATAACGATCAAAAAAGCGCTTAAGCTTGAGTCCGGTCACCGCATCAAACAAGGCCTCAACCGCAGTCTCCGTCACGCCCTGACCGACAGCCCCATTGCCAGCATAAAAATCGCGGCCATATTTCTGCCACAACGCACGCATGACATCGTCCAGCGATTTCTTGTTTTTAGTCTCGTTGCGGATCATCAAATCCAACGCCAACGCCACCAACGAGCCTTTGGTGTAATAACTGATGATCGCATTCGGTGCGTTCTCGTCCTGCCGATAATATTTAACCCACGCATCAAAGCTCGACTCAGCAATGCTTTGCTTGCGCCGACCGCTGCCAAGCAAGACGCCGTTAATCGTCCTGGTCACCAGCTTCAGATACGCGGCCTGATCGATCAAACCGCTACGGAACAACATCAAATCATCGTAATAACTGGTAAAGCCTTCAAACAGCCACAACAACGGCGTGTAATTCTCCACCTGCAAATCGTAAGGCGCAAACGCCGCTGGCTTAATGCGCTTCACATTCCAGGTATGAAAATACTCATGACTACAAAGACCAAGGAAAGTCCGATAACCGTCGCTGCACTCCGACTGCCCCTTGACCGGCAAATCGGCACGCGCGCAGATCAGCGCGGTCGATGCACGATGCTCAAGTCCGCCGTAGCCATCACCCACCGCCAAGGTCAAAAACACATAGCGCTGCATCGGCGCTTGTTTCGCAAACTTACCGCTCGGCTCAAAAAACGCAATCTGGGTCTCACAAATCTTTTTCAGATCCGCACTCAGTCGCGCCATATCCAGATTGGGCACATTGCCGGTAATGGCGATCTCGTGCGGCACCCCGTGCGCCTTAAACGTCGCCAGTTGAAACGTCCCCATCTCAACCGGATGATCAATCAGCTCATCGTAATCAGCGGCAACATAGCTCCCAAAAGCACCACGCTTGGCCGCCAAAGTCGGCAAGGCTGTCGCGATCCGCCAGCCATCATACTGCGCACCTTGCGGACGTTGAATATCCACCACGTGCGGGACATTCTCTTGCCCGACCACGCGCAGAAATACGCTGGTGCCGTTAAAAAATCCGTGCGTCTGATCCAGATGCGCAGCCCGCACCGACAAATCCCACGCATACACTTGATAGTGCAACGTCAGCGGCCCATCACATGGACCCGCTTGCCAGGAATGCTTATCGAGCTTTTTAAGCGCAATCGTCCGACCATTCGACTCACCCCGAATCTGCACGATATGCCGCGCAAATTCGCGGATCATGTAACTCCCCGGAATCCAGGCCGGTAACGCCACAATCTGCCCAACCGCAGCAGGCGCTGCGATCTCCAGCGTCACCGCAAATAAATGTGCCGCCGGATCAGCGGCCACAATGCTGTAATGCACAGCACTTTTATGTTTCGTTTTGACGATGGCGCTATTGGCCCCTGACAACGCCAACTTCGATCCGGTCGCCTTAGCGATTAATTTAGCGGCCGCCTTGGTTGGCTTGCCTGTCGATTTTTGAGTAGATGATTTTTGCATTAATTTAGGCACCAAGATTTCCCCTCACACCAGCAGCCAGCATTGCCAGCACCATGGCCCCAACCGCCACGCACGTTAATTTGTAGCGTAATTCAGTGAACCAGGCAGGCAAGCCATACCAGACGAACAAGCGCTTATCGACTTGATACGCAGCAATAAAACCGAGAATCAATAAGGTATAACCATACGCAAAGAACAGAGTCGAAAACCACGCAATCGTGGTCGGCATAATGCCCCAGATCAGCGCCTTTTTTGTCCGCTCAGCAGACAAATCGGCACGCAGCACCATCGCCCCCCAATGAATCCCGCCCAGAAACGACAACACCGCCACCCCGTACGCCATCTGCCCGCGAATAAAATCGCCCAGCCAATCCGGATTCACCAGCCAACAACCCAGCGTCAGCAATACGAATGGAATCAGTCCTGCATAGCCAAGGATCAGGATCAGGCGTTTATTCAAAAAATGTGGATTCATCGCGGCGGTGCCCGGTTAGTGTGGCGTGAAAAAAAGCCATTCTAACGGCATAGTCTGGTTTGCCAACGGCCCTATGGCGCAATCGGCAAAGAACGACTTAGGTATGTGGTATATCGGCGACGGTATCAATATCCTGAAAGATACCGACATCCTCAACAATAACCTCCACCACCGGAAAATGTTGCAACAACGCGCGCGCACCCTGATCGCCCTGCAGCGCTAATAAGCGCGACAAATGATAGCGACTGAAAGCAACCGGATTACCGCGCCGCTGACCGCACACCGGTACCGCAATATCCGCACCCTGCACCAAAGCCGCCTGCAACGCCCGAATAGTACCAACGTCAACAAAAGGCATATCGGCTAACGCAATCACCCATCCGGCAGCCGACGCAGTTTGCTGCACACCGGCCACCAGCGTGCTCGCCATCCCATCATCGGCATTTGCACATTCAAGCAAAGTGCAGCCATCGAGATGCTGCGCCAATTGCGCACTCACCGTATCGGCGCGGCAGACCACGTAAGTCGGCAGCACAGCCGACAATTGCGTTGCCGCACGCGCCAGAACCGTCTCACCGGATGGCAAACATTGCAGTAATTTGTTCTGCACCCCGGACGGATCAAACCGGCGTCCACGTCCTGCTGCCAGCAAAATGCCGACAATTTGGAGGGTACTTGTATCAGAAGGAGGCATACGAACTTAATAAGCTCAGTAAGCTCAGTGCGGGGGATCCGCAGCAAACGCCATCACACCAGCGTCGCAGGATACCCCCGGAAAAACATATTGCCATTGACACACTGCATTCATGCTTGCTTGCGCCATGTTAAAAACACGAATCAATTTCCGTTATTTAATAGTGGCAAACTTGGCCTCAAGCGCCTTCGCATCAACATACCCCGGAATCCGCGAACCATCGGCAAAGATGATCGTCGGCGTGCCAGTCACGTTAAGTTCCTTCCCAAGAGCCAAAATCTTCTCGTTAGGATTCGTCATGCAACTTGCCGCCGCCGTCGCCGGTACTTTTCCATTCAACATCCAATCGCTCCACGCCTGATACCGGTCCGTGCTGCACCAGACATCCTTAGACTTCACTGCAGAGTCCGGCGACAAAATGTTGTACATAAACGTATACATAGTGACGTTATCGATATCCTTGAATGCATGGTGGAATTTTTTGCAATAACCGCAATTTGGATCTTCAAACACGGCGATAACACGCTTACCGTTGCCCTTCACCGACTTCACAGCCAGGTCGAGTGGCAAATCGGAAAATTTCACCTTGCTGATTTCATCCATACGCTCTTTAGTGAAATCCCGCGAACTCTCCGCGTCCAGAATGCGACCGACGAACATATATTTAGCATTAGCGTCAGTATAAAAAATATCCTTACCGACGCGGACTTCAAACATCCCCAAATACGGCGTTTTAGTCACGGCATCAACTTTGACGCCATCCCCCAAACGCGGCTCGATCACACTTTTAATCTTCGCTTCCTGCGGCGTCTCAGCGATAGCCGCCGTCATCATCGATCCCATCACCACAGCCAATAAAATCGATGTCAAATAACCTGATTTTCGAACCTGCATCACAACTCCCTTAATTTTTATCCAATAGATGACCAAAAGCCTGGCCCATCAAACGCCGCTTTAAGACCGGCAGTCTGTCCAGCAAGTTCAACCCCACATTGCGCGCCAAGCGCAGCGGCGCAATATCGAGCCCGAATACGCGCTCCAAACCATCAGTCGCCAACTGCATCAAAAAAATCTCTTCCTTACGCGCCCGCGCATAACGCGCCAGCGTAGCCGCATCCCCACAATCGCGCTGCGGCCCACGCTCACACAACACCTTGATCAAGGCAGCAATATCGCCAAAACCCAGATTCATCCCCTGCCCTGCAAGCGGATGAATCGCATGCGCCGCATCGCCAATCAAGGCCACGCGCGGCGCCACCAGCGCATGACTACGAATCAACGACAGAGGAAAACTCTGCATCACCTCGGGCAACAACGGCCGCAATTGCCCCAACTGTTCACCCGCCAGCGCAGACAAGCGCAGCGCCAGTTGCGATAACGACTCGCCCGCCAAAGTCGCCGCCAGCGTCTCCGGCGCAGACCACACCAGCGACACGCGCTGTCCCGGCAAGGGCAACAACGCGACAATGCCCTCATCGGCCGTAAACCATTGATGCGCAACACCATGATGCGCATGCTCAGTCTCAAAATTAGCCACGATCGCACGCTGATGATACGGACGATAATCGATCCCGATATCGCATTGATTGCGCACCCAGGATTGCGCGCCATCAGCACCTACCAACAACGCAGCAGAAAGCTGCCCCCCATCTTCCAACGCCAACGTAGCCCCATCCGCATCCACCGTCATCCGCTCAGCACGCCCATGCACCACCCGCACGTTATGCGCAAACTTCAACGCCGCATCCAGCGCCTGATTCAAATTGCGGTCTTCAACAATCCACGCCAGCGCACCGGTACGCGCACTAAAAGCATCAAAATGAATACTCCCGGCACCAGCCTCCGCCCCACCCTTCACCAGCATGCTCTCCACAGGCGCAATACGAGAATCGTCCAGCGCATCCCACACCTTCAATCCCGCCAACAGATTCCGTGCAACGTGATTAAGCGCATACACCCGCGTATCCCAACCGACCAAGTGTTCATCGGAGCGATGTTTAGTATGGACACTCCCCTCTCGCGGCGCGCCCAACAACGTCACCGAAAACCCCGCCTGCGCCAATCCCAACGCCGCAGCCTTGCCAACGGCACCATTGCCGATAATGCAAATATCGCTGCGAGAAGTATTTCCCGCAGCGATATTCGTTGGTGTCATTTGCGCCGCAGCACCTGGGCCTGCGCTCTTAAAAGGTCGTCTGAAATCAGTCATGGCAGCATTATAACGATTTGCTCCCGCAAATAATTCAGGCAGCCCTTTCGGCTTCATTTAAAAAAATGTCATAAGGTGTTTGCGAAAACAAAATGTCTTGCTATAATTCCGCTCCTTGGCCTGGTAGCTCAGTCGGTAGAGCAGAGGATTGAAAATCCTTGTGTCGGTGGTTCGATTCCGCCCCGGGCCACCAAGATGAACATCTTACAAAAACGCCAACCTTCGGGTTGGCGTTTTTGTTTGTTAACCTCGCTATTCTCGTGTCCGATCAATTTCAGATTGCTCTGCAAAAGTCACCTCACGCGATGCTAGCCCGATGTACGCCCAACTTCAGGCCAGCAGCAGCCAGCACAGCCAGCAATGTCTTGATAGTCGGGTTGCCGCTTGGCGATAACGCGCGATACAAACTTTCACGCGGAATACCTGCGCGCTCGGCAACAGCGGCCATGCCCTGGGCTTCTGCCACATGACGAAGGGCCGCTAGCAGGGCTTTACGTCCGCCCGCCTGGTCTGCTTCCTCTAGTGCAGCAGCAAGGTATTCATCGGCAAAAGAAGGGTCTTCGCGCAACAATTCCACCACGGCGTCGTCGTGAAGGCGAGATGTTTGATTCATGATGTATTTCTCCGATTCCAGTCGTTCCAGTACATAAGAGCGGTATCAATGTCGGCTTGTTGTTTGCGTTTGTCACCGCCGATTAACAACAGCACTAATTCTTTACCGGCACGTGCGTAATACACGCGATACCCGGGCCCGTGGTCAATGCGTAATTCCCACACGCCATTGATAAGCGGTTTGCAATCGCCAAAGTTTCCCGTAGCCATTCGTTGTAACCGCACTAGTATACGTGCCCGTGCCTGACGGTCAGCAAGTCCAGCCAACCAGTTTTTTAAAGGGTCGCGCCCATCTTGGGTTAAGTAATCTTTTATTTCATACATAGCTTATTGTGAATTATACGTTACAGTTTTGAAAATTCAAGTATCACGACTTTACGGTGCTCTCATTGCAGCCGCGGACTGAACATGCACAGGCGCAGTCCTACACCGCAATTCCGCTTGCAACATGTCATACGCGCTTTGCTCTGCCAACCATATCCGGGCGTCACCGCCACGCTCCACACCGAGCCATGCCTCAATACGCAAGGCCATTTCAGGCGAGATAGCGGCGCGACCATTGAGCACGCGGGAAAGCATCACCCGGTTCACGTCGCGTTGTTGCGCAGCCTCGGTCACGGAAAGCCCAAGCGCTGGCAACACGCAGTCGCGTAGAGTTAGTCCTGGATGTAGCGGGTTAAACATGCGTGCCATAGTCAATTCTCCTTATGAATAGTCTTGATAATCTTTACCGAAAAATGCCCCTTAAAGTTACTGCGCAGCTGACGCAAACCCCGACTCGGAAAGAAAAATGGCCTACACAGATGTAAGCCATTTTCCGTATCAGATACCTGAGTCAGGTTAGAGAACCAAGATCAAAAACCAAACCCGCTCCAGCCGCCACCCTCATCACAAATGCTTAACAACCCCCAGCTTAAAAAACAGCACTAAATACGCAATCGGCCAGAAAATAAGCGACCGCAACTTACTGCCAGATACATTCTCGAGAGTGTTGTAGATCGGATGCCATTCAATTAGCCTACGTAGTACCAAACGATTCATGATGAACCCGAACACAAAATAGGCAATGAACGCAATCTCGCCAGGAAACCACGTGAACACACTCGCCAATTTGATAAGGGAGAAGAGCCCGATCAAGAGCATCACGTAAATCCCAACTCCCTTACTAATAGTCATTTGCGCAACCCGCGCTTGCACTTCTGCATCTGACATATTGATCTCCTTTATGTGTATGAAAGGGGGCTATCCTACATTTTAGGTTGCACCCAAACACCTTTAAAACGCCCAAATTGATTGCGACAAATGAAAACGCCAACCCTTGCAGATTGGCGTTTTCATCATCCGTCGTCATTACCGGGAACTGTTGGCGCAAGGGTTTTCATTGCCCCCCATCACTCGTCCCCAACACCCCATACATCCCCGGCCTCCGATCACGAAACAAAGCCCAACCCTCCCGCTCCCGCCTGCATTGCTCCAAATCAAACGTATGCACAAGCACCGCCTCCTCCTCCCGCCCCGCCTCGGCAACCTTATCCCCAGTCCCATCCGTCATAAAACTGCGGCCATGAAACGTCACGCTAAGCGGGGCCTGCTGCGCGTTTCCTTTCCCGGTTTCCTCCCCGATCCGATTAGCGCACACCACCGGCACCATATTGGCAGCAGCATGGCCTTGCATGGTGCGTTGCCAGTGTCCTGAACAATCCAACGCCGTCAAAATCGGGTCACTGCCGATGATGGTCGGGAAGCATAAAATTTCCGCGCCCATTAACGCCATCGCGCGTGCTGTTTCGGGGAACCATTGATCCCAGCAAATACCGATACCGATGCGACCGAATTCTGTGTCCCAGACTTTGAAACCGGTGTCGCCGGGGGTGAAATAGTATTTTTCGGAGTATCCCGGATTGTTGGGAATATGAGTTTTGCGATAGATGCCAAGGTTACTTCCATCGGCGTCAAACACGGCCACAGAGTTATAAAACACATTGCCAGCCCGCTCGAAAAATCCAACCGGCAGCACAATCTCCAATTCCGCCGCCAGGCGACCGAAGCGTGTCAGCTTTTGGTTATGCGCGAGCGGCTCGGCGAGGTCGAAATGGGCGTTGTTTTGATCGATGCAAAAATAGGGGCTCATAAACAGCTCCGGGCAGAGCACCAGATTGGCGCCTTTGGTGGCGGCTTTGCGAATCAAGCCTTCGGCGCGATCCATATTACGTTCCAGATCCCAATCGCCGGAAGCCATCTGGATGGCTGCAACGGTGACTAAACGCGATGTCAAATGGCATGTCATATCTCAGATCTCCTTGGTCACATTACGAAAAACGCAAAGGTTGCGTCAGAGACCCAACCTTTGCGTTAGCTGCACATCGCTAAACTAAACAGCACAGTACTGTGACAAGAATCCGTTGATAAGTGTCGTTACGGTTACCGTAACAACCAAACGCCATCAAGAAAAGGCGCTTTATACACGTCAGCGCCAACAACCATCACCCCTCAAACCCCACAGGATTGAGCGACTGCCATTTCCACGAATCCGCACACATCGCCGCTAAATCTTTCTCCGCACGCCAGTCAAGCAACTCCGCCGCCAGACTCGGATCGGCATAGCACGATGCGATATCGCCCGGACGGCGCGGGACGATCTCGAAGGGGATAGGCTGAGCGCTGGCTTTTTCATACGCGGCGATCACTTCGAGCACGCTATAACCGCAGCCGGTGCCGATATTGGCGGTAAAACTTTGCTCCTTGCGTTGCAGATACGCCAACGCGGCAAGATGCGCTTTCGCCAGATCAACGACGTGAATATAGTCGCGCACGCCAGTACCATCAACGGTCGGATAGTCGCCACCAAACACCGATAACTTCGCCGACCGTTTGGCTGCCACGCGCGCGATATACGGCATCAGATTGTTAGGCGTGCCACGCGGGTCCTCGCCAATTAAACCGCTTTCATGCGCGCCCACAGGGTTGAAATAGCGCAGAAAAGCAACTTTCCAACTCTCGTCAGCATGCGCCAAATCCCGTAGCATCTGCTCCCCCATTAACTTGGTCTGTCCATACGGATTGGTCGCCGATAAAGGAAAATCCTCCCGAATCGGAACGGTCGCCGGATTGCCGTACACCGTCGCCGATGAGCTAAACACCAATTGACGTGCGCCAGCGGTTTGCATCGCACCGCACAGCGTGAGCAAGGCCCCCAGATTGTTAGCGTAATACTCCACCGGTTTAGCCACCGACTCGCCCACCGATTTAAGGGCCGCAAAATGAATCGCAGCGCTAATACGGTGGTCGTTAAATAACTGCTCTGTAGCGCTGCGATCGCATAAATCAGCTTCCACAAAATGCGGCGTTTTTCCGGTGATTTTTTTAATGCGCTCCAGCACAACCGGGCTGCTATTGACCAGATTGTCAACGCCGACAACTTCATAACCGGCGTCCAGCAGCGCAACCCAGGTATGGGAGCCGATATAACCGGTCGCTCCCGTGAGGAGAATAGTTGACTTATCAGAAGAGATCATAAAACCTTCAATCAAATGAAAAAGTTATTATTAAAATTAAATATATTTTAATAACTATTAAAGAATGTATTTAAATAACATTAATTATAATTATTACTAAAAAATTACCATAATTTATATTAAAATTTCTACGGAGAAACTATAACAATGCCGCATGGAAATAATATTTACACAAATCAAAATATTACCTATTCGCCAAAAAATAGAATTTTGATTTTTAACCAGAAAAGGTGTACTTTGCTGTCTACCAAAACACAAGCACAATATAACTCATTGATTTTTAATGATTTTTATTATTAATAAATAAGGTTTTATAAATAAATTAGTTAATTTATTGTTATAAATAAATATTCACTGACGTTATTTTGCAACGCTGACTGCATTATTTCCACGACTCAGCAAAATTAGAGAGAATATACTAAAACACATATTTTAAAGCGACTAATTCACACCCCTGGGTGTCATGACGACGGGAAAAACCGATGCGGCTTTCCACTATCTGGATACACCAAATTTATTATCTTTCAATACTTCTTTCTATTCTATTTATATTATCAACTGGCAACACACGCGCTACCGAAAACACACCACTTCAATTAAATACGCCATCGAATTACGCTTTTTATTACGGCAATAAACCGCCCATTGCCGAGTTACAGGCTTTCGACAATGTCGTGCTCGATCCCGATAGCAATATCAACCCAAACAACATTAATAGCCCCCATACCCAATGGCTGGCCTACGTCAGCGTGGGCGAAGTTGCGCCTGGACGAACCTATGCCAAAACTATCCCACCGGCATGGTTTATCGGGCAAAACACCCTTTGGAAAGCCAAAGTCATCGATCAATCCGCTCCCGGATGGCCAGCGTTTTTCGTCGCCAACATCATCGCCCCGCTATGGGATCGCGGCTTTCGCGGATTTTTCCTCGACACGCTGGACTCCTATCAACTCGTCGCCAACACCCCCGACAGTATCGCGCAACAACAAGCCGGTCTGATCAACGTCATCAAGGCCATCAAAGTCCGCTATCCCGATGCCAAGCTGATCTTCAACCGCGGCTTTGACATCCTGCCAGCGGTCGGCAATCTGGCCTCCGCCATCGCCCTTGAATCGCTCTACAGCGGCTGGGACCAGGCCAGCCAACGCTACACCGCCGTACCTGAACCGGATCGGCAATGGCTGCTCGCTCAGATCAAAACGCTACAAGACAGCTACCGCTTGCCGGTCATCGCCATCGACTATTGCGCCCCGGGCGATCACGCTTGCGCCGAGAGCACCGTGGCACGCATCACCGCATTGGGCATCACGCCCTACGTCACCGACGGTGCGCTGCAAACCGTCGGAACCGGGCGCATTACGGTCATCCCGCGCCGCATTCTGATCGTGCAAAATCTGGCCGACGACATCAATATCGACAATTCCGACGGCGTGCGTTTTCTCACCATGCCGCTCAACTACCTCGGCTACAAAGTCGAATACGCCGACACCAAAGACGACTTACCTGAAAATATTACGTCCGACGTCTACGCCGGCATCATTGTATGGGCCAACGGCAACATGGGTACGTCCACGCCCACATTTATTCGCTGGTTAAAAAACAGCATGAAAACCGGCGTGCGCGTGGCCTTCATGAATCAGTTTGGCGCACCGGTCGATAGCGCACTCGGGCAACTACTGGGCTTAAAGTCTGTCCCCGGTCGTCCTGCCAGTCCCCTCACCATCGCCTCGAAAGATCCGATGATCGGCTTTGAAATCATGCCACCCGGTGAACGCCGCGATACCCTCGGCGTACAAGCCGGACGCGGCAGCACCTCACTGCTGCGACTGCAAGCCGGGACCTACGCAGTAGACGCCGCCGCCATCACGCCGTGGGGCGGCTATGTTTTATCGCCCTACGCGGTATTGGCGCTCGATGATATTCAACAAAACAAATGGGCGACAGACCCCTTGGCATTTTTCCGTCGCGCCTTAAATTTGTCGCTCATTCCCGTCCCCGACACCACCACCGAAAACGGTCGCCGCCTGCTCATGGCCCATGTTGACGGCGATGGCTATGCATCGCGCAACGAGTTTTTCCCCGGCGGTTTTCCCGGTGAATCGCTGTATAAAAACATCTGGGAAAAATACAAAATCCCGACCACGCTATCGATCATCGAAGGCGAAGTCGGCGCGCAGGGAATGTACCCCAACTTGACGCCACAACTCGAAGCGCTCGCCAAACGCATGTTTGCCCTGCCCTACGTTGAAATCGGCAGCCACACCTATTCGCACCCCTTCGAATGGGACGCCAGCGTCAAGCATCAAAAGATCTCCGAAGGCAAAACCGGCGCGGTATTAACCGAGGACTTTCACCTCAACATCCCCGGCTACGTCTACAACCTCGACCGCGAAATCGCCGGAACTATTGGCTACATCAACAACACCCTGACCACCAGGAACAAGCCGGTCGCCATCTTGCTATGGCCGGGCAGCTGCGACCCACCGGCCGAAGCGCTCAGAAAAGTCTACGCCGCAGGCGTACTCAACATGAACGGCGGCGACACCCTGATCACCAAAACCAATCCAAGCTGGACCGCCATTGCGCCGTTGGGCGTCAACAAAGGCCCCGGCGCGTATCAAATCTACGCACCCAACCAGAACGAAGACCTCTACACCAATGAATGGACCGGCCCCTTCTACGGCTTCGAGCGCGTCATCGAAACCTTTCAAATGACCGACACGCCCATCCGTTTTAAGCCGGTCGATATCTACTATCACATGTACAGCGGCACCAAACTCGCCGCCCTCAAAGCGCTGCAAAAGGTCTACGACTACGCGTTAGCGCAACCTAATTTCCCGGTGTATGCCACCGAATACGTACGCAAAGTCATCGACTTTGAAAACCTGTCGATTGCCCGCGCGGGCGACAACTGGATCATCCGCGGCGCAGGCGATTTACGCACCATCCGCATCCCATCCGGCGCAACACCCAATCTCGCCAGCGCCGAAGGGGTCGCCGGATACGCGCCGGGGCCGGGCGGCACTTACGTCCATCTGACGGGCAACACGGCCCGATTTTCCATCGGGACCACGCACGCCGATGGTCCTTATCTGGATGACGCCAACGGACGCATTGCGAATTTAGTGCGCACCGGCAACACGCTGTCGTTCGACTTCAGCTCGCATGTCCGACCAATCCTGCGCTTAGCCCAAGCGGCGCAATGCACGGTCACCGTCAACGGTAAACAAACCCGCTTGATACAAGAAAACTTACTAAGCCGCATTGAT